>JBAWVS010000013.1 GCA_037147175.1 bacterium | reverse complement strand
AAGACGTGAAAAAAGAAAATTTGTTCTAAACTTTTAACTTAACTGAACACTAGAATATTTAAATTTAGGCAATTTATTTTCTTTACGATTTTTATAAAAAAGAAATAAAAGGAAATTTAAGAGCAAAAATTATGAATATTTGTAGTTTGATTAAATATAAATATAATGGTCTTTTTGAAAAAAAAATTCCGATAAATACCTATGGAAAAGTGTCAAAGCCTTTTATAAATGAAATGGAATCCACTATATCTGACTATCCCCGGATAATCCTTTCAAAATTACAAAAAGGTCGTCTTCTTGATGGTATAAGGCTTGCACCGAAAGTCTCGGACGCTTTCCCCGATTGTCCTGAAATACAAAAGTTTTACAGAGAAAATTTTTTACCCGGAACTAAAGGGACATTTGATGAATTATGTTATGGGATTTCTAATATTCTTGAAGGCGGACGGAAATTTATAGGTTTTTTTGAATCACCTTCTAATGGTGATAAAGCAAATAAAGGAGCCGTAGGGCATGAATTGGGGCATAAAATTAATGAGTGGTTGAAAAAGGCTATAGGTATGGAGATTTCTCAGACAGAAAGCTTTAAAGAGGTTGTAAGAAATGACTTGATAAACCTCCCTGATAGAATAAAGGAAAACCCCGATCTTCATCAAAAGTGGGGGAAGTTCAGTATAGACTATACTATTCAAGGTAGCAGTCAGTATAATCTTAAACCGTACGGCTTAAAAGAAATCTTTGCCGAATGCTGCGCTGCAAATACTACAGGAACTGCATCGGAAATAAGAATAAAATCAAAAGTCATGAAAGTATTTTTCCCTGAATCTTATAAATATGTAAAAAAATTCCTATATTTAATGGGAATGAGATAATAAAAAATTTATTTAATAAAAGAAAGGAAAGTTAAGAGAAAAAATTATGAATCTTTGCAGTTTGAATAATTATAGTAATAGTAAAGGAAATCTTTCTTTCGGGAAAAAAATCCCGATAAATGCTTATGGAAATGTATCCATTCCTTTTGTAAAAGAAATACAATCTTCTATAGCTGAATATCCCCAAACAATACTTTCAAAAATACTAAAAGATGGACTTATTGATGATATAAGAATTGCAACTAAAGCATCTAATGCATTTCCTGAGTTTCCTTATCTGCAAAAGCAGTTAAAAGATGAGACTGTTCACGGAGTTCTTCCTCCTATGACTTGGGATGATTTTCTGGCAGGAGTTGCAGTATCACATGAATGTTCAGGCAAACTTTTTAAAAATTTAGGTTTTTTTGAATCACCTTCTTCTGTTTGTACTAAAGCAAATAAAGGGACTGTTGGACATGAATTAAGTCATAAGGTTGATGAATGGTTAAAAAATCTTACAGGTGTTAATATTTCGCAGACAGATAGTTTTAAAAATGCTGCCAGAAAGGATATAGAGCAACTTCCTGAAAGACTAAAGTTAAATCCTTATTTACATCAAAAGTGGGGAGAAGAAAGTATAAATTATCTTACACAAGGCGGTACTTTCGATAATCTTAATGAGTATGGCTTAGGAGAAATTTTTGCCGAATGCGGCGCTGCAAATACTACAGGAACTGCATCGGAAATAAGCATAAAAGCAAAATTCATGAAAAATTTTTTCCCAGAGTCTTATCAATACGTTCAGAAATTTTTGTATTTGATGGGAATGAGAAAATAAAAAATTTATTTTTTTGAAACAAATTCGATAGTATTTCTGTTATAAAAATCATGAGAAATTTTAGCCATATTATGCACTTTCTATGGATGAAAAGGGTTTGGGGATTTGTTATTTTCAATTATATCAATGTCGCAAAATTAAAGAATACAGCTTGAGGAGAAAATTATGCAATTTTATGTAAAGGACATAATGTCCACAGAGCTAATAACAATAAAGGAAAACACCCAAATAAGAGACGTAATTAAAATATTTGTAAATAATGACATCTCGGGATTACCTGTGCTTGATCAGGACGGTTACCTTGTCGGGGTTGTAAGCTTAACAGATGTGCTTAAAAAAGAAAGTTCACATACTTTTTACCATACAACAATGAACAAAAACTATGAACTTGAACTGCTGGAAGATGCAAAGTTCTTTGATATGCCTGTTTCTTCCATTATGTCAGAAGATTTATACACTGTAGAAACGGATGCTACTATTGAGAAAATGTCAAAAATTATGTATGAAAAGAAAATACATCGTTTGCTCGTAACTGATTATAATAAACTTATCGGAATTGTAACAACTTTTGATCTTTTAAAACTTCTGGCTACAAGTGATGAATCTGTAGTTGTATAAAAAGTAATCTTTCTTAATATTTCATAAAAGCTTGAGTTCAATTTTTAATTGCAACACTACCCGTTTGGATATATTAAAATTCTCTAAAAGGGTAATAAAAAAATTTTGTTAATAACAGATAATCATGCACGTCCGATAGTTTTAGAGAAGAATAATAAGAAGAGGAAAAATGAAAAAAATATCTTATGTTGTTACTTTAGCCGCTGCATTGATTTTTGCAGGAAGCCAAATTGCAATTAGCCAAACAAATCAACCATGTCCGGTAAACAAACCTTGTCCATGCCAAAAAGTAAACAAACCATGCCCGCAAAAAACAACAAATACTCCTTGTCCTTGCCAGAAAAAGGCAGATAAAAAAGTCCATAAAACCGAATGTAAACACAAAGTTTAAGCAACGGCTCTTAATCTCTTAGGTAACTAATAAAAAGATTTCTGTTATTCTTCACAACAGAAGTCTTTTTGTTTTAATATTCCTGAATCTTTGGTAGAATTTACATTATGAATAAGATAAAAAAGCCGACAACATTAAATGAAATCAAAGAACTGATAAAGAAAAATCCTTCTGATACAAAAATTAGGGAAAATTACGCAACAATTTTGCTTGATGAAGGATTTCTCGATGAGTCTCTTGAACAGTATTCTCAGCTTTTCAGGATTTTCCCAAACAATCCTGATTATTGTTTTAACATAGGCATAATTTATGAAAAACAAAACCAAATTGACCATGCCATAAATTATTACGAAAAAGCAGTAAAATTATGCCCCCAAGATCCTGACTTTAGATATAGTTTGGCCTTTATGCTCGACAAAAAAGGTGAAGTGGACAGGGCTATAGAAGAATATAAAAAAACATTAACCCTTGATTATGAAGATTCCAACGCTCATTTTAACGTTGGCTGCCTTTATTTAAAGAAAAAAAATACAGAATTGGCAAAAAAACACTTTGAAGCCGCTGTAAAACTCAATCCTGATGATGTTTATGCCAGATTTAATCTTGCTTTTGAATATAAAAAAGAAGGCAAAATACAAAAGGCTCTTGAACAATACTATAAAATAACAGAATTAAGCCCTGATTACAGCTGGGCTTACTATAATATAGGCTGTATTTTATTTGAGCAGGGACAGATTGACAAAGCGGAAACATTCTTTAAAAAGACAACCGAACTAAATCCCAAAGACTTTGAAGCTTTCAAAGTCCTTTCAAATATAGCTATGGCAAAAAACAACCACGAAAATGCAATTAATTATCTTGAATCAGCTTTAATACAAAATCCTGAAAATGGCGATATTCATTATTACATAGCAGAAATTTATAAAAAAATTAACGAACCTGAAGATACTTTATTCCATTTAACCAAAGCCCTTCAAAATAAAGAAACTTTATCAATAGCGAAAGAAATTATTATTAGAGAACTTGAGGAACTTAAAAAGCAAATTTAATTATTATTAGTAAAACATAGGAGATAAAATGTCTTATAAATCAGGTTTTGTAGCAATAATAGGCAGACCGAATGTCGGAAAATCAACATTATTAAATCAAATTTTAGGTCAGAAAATCGCCATAACAAGCTCAAAACCCCAAACAACGAGAAGACGCATAAAGGGCTTTCATACTTCTGAAAAAGGGCAAATAATCTTCGTAGACACTCCCGGAGTTCACAAACCGCTCTACAAGCTTGGCGAATTTCTTCTGGACGAAGCAAAGCTTGCTATTCCTGATGCAGATTTGATTTTATTTATGGTTGACGGAACAGAAGTCGCAGGTCTTGGCGATAGATGGATTGTAGAAAACCTTCTGAAAACCGAAATACCTATCATAATGCTTATAAACAAAGTCGATCAGGTTAAAAACATGGAAACCAGAGATAATATAGTAAAAAGTTACAAAGATTTATTCGGGGAAAAATCTGTTCCTGTAATAAAAATTTCCGCAAAAACAGGCAGAAATGTTGATGACCTGATTAAAAACATCTACAGAAAGCTTCCTAAAGGTCCTCAATACTATGAAGAAGACCAAATAACAGACCAAAACCTCAAATCCATAGTTGCAGAAACCATAAGAGAAAAGGTCATACGCAGAACAAAAGAAGAAGTTCCTCACAGTATTGCTGTTATTATCGATAATTTTGAAGAAAAAGAAAATATAACAAATATTTCAGCAACAATTTTTGTTGAACATGAATCACAAAAAGGTATAATAATAGGCGACAAGGCCTCTATGCTCAAAGGAATAGGTACGGATGCACGAATAGATATAGAAAAATCTCTGGAACAAAAGGTTTTCCTTGATTTATTCGTCAAATTGAAAAAAAATTGGAGAAAAAATCCTTCTGCGCTTAAGCAGTTCGGATATACTTCAAAATAAATATTAAGAGACCTTTCTACTTGCTATTTTTTAAATTATCATATTTAATATAAAATCTAAATACGAATTTTAGGCATCCCGAAATTTTTTCTATTAGCCAAAAAAATGGAGCAGCACTGATGAAAATAGCAAATAATGTTACTGAATTGATTGGAAACACCCCTCTTGTTTATATAAACAGATTGACTGAAAGTTGCAGCGCAAAAGTAGCAGCCAAGTTAGAGTGTTTTAATCCGGCATGCTCCGTTAAAGACAGAATAGCTCTAAATATGATAGAGCAAGCCGAAAAAGAAGGCAAAATTACACCAGGAAAGACTACACTTATTGAACCTACAAGCGGAAATACCGGAATAGGACTTGCATTTGTCAGTGCAGTAAAAGGATATAAATTAATTTTGACCATGCCGGAAACTATGAGCATAGAAAGAAGAATGCTCATAAAAGCTTATGGTGCAGAAGTTGTACTTACACAGGGAAGTCTTGGAATGAAAGGTGCTATAGCAAAAGCCGAAGAACTTTCTCAATCACTTCCTGATGCGTATATTCTCCAGCAATTTGCCAACCCTGCAAACCCTGATATTCACAGAAAAACCACCGCAGAAGAAATATGGCTGGATACTGACGGACAAATAGATATTCTTGTATCAGGAGTCGGAACAGGCGGAACCATTACAGGGGTTTCGGAAGTTTTAAAACAGAGAAAGCCTGAACTTAAAGTGATTGCAGTAGAACCATCAAACAGTCCTGTTCTTTCGGGAGGAACTCCCTCTCCTCATAAAATTCAGGGAATAGGCGCGGGATTTGTGCCGGAAGTTTTAAACACAGGAATTATAGACGAGATTGTACAGGTAAAAGACGAAGATGCGCTTGAAACAGCAAGAAATCTTGCCCAAAAAGAAGGGCTGCTTTCGGGAATTTCATGTGGCGCGGCAATGTGGGCAGCGCTTGAAGTTGCAAAAAGAGAAGAAAACGCAGGCAAGCTTGTTGTAGTTATTTTACCAGATTTTGGCGAAAGATATTTGAGTACCGCTCTTTTCCAGCATCTTGCCGAAGTAAAGGCCTAGTAACAAATCATCTGCTCGACAATCTATAATAGTTTAATGTCTTTTAAAGGCTAAATGGATTGCCACGTCAGCTCTTTGAGCTGCCTCGCAAGGACGGGTTGAGTTAATCTGTCTATACTTTAATTTTGGTCAACTTTTATGCCTACCCGAAAAAGTTGGCTAATACTAAATTGCGGTTTATCAAGTAATAACACACAGCTGTCATTCTGAGGCTGAGCCGAAGAATCTGTTTAATTAACTTAAATTGCTAAAATCGTCATTGCGAGCAAAGCGAAGCAATCTATAAAAAATAAAACAGATTGATTAAGTTATTTAGCAATTCGACTTGATTATTTATTTCTATCTGAAATATTTTGAAATTTCTTCAAGATATTTTTCTAATACCTGATAGCCTGTATAATTTTTATTTGTATCTACATATCTTGTAGCGATAAGGTGCTTAAGTTCTTTCGCCCTTATTTGAATAATTTGGTCTGCTGCATACTGAAGTTCTCTATTTCTGGAATAACTCCATCTTTTGAGGAAAACAAGTTCATCTTCAATTTGCTTTGTTGTGCTTAATCCAAGCAGATTAAAGTCATATTTGGAAAGAATAGCTTTTTCTTCATCGTTGATTTTTGACTGAACAACAGGATGTCCAAAAACTTTTTTTATTATCATGAAGTTATCAGCAACTCTTCTATGAGATTCAGGAACACCTTTTCTTATAAAACAATTGTTTCTCATCATAAAATTAGGTTTCATTGTTTCTATTGTTAAGCTTTGTATACCTGAATTGGAACCATGAGGGCTTGTCATATATGTTTTTTTAACACTCTGCTCTAAAATCTGCTCTATAGGCTTTATTGATTCTTCTTTTATGATTTCTACTGCCATATTTATCCCCAAGTTATCTAATTAATTATATTGTTTGTCCAATTTAGTCAACAAATCTAAATAATATACTTCTCTATATTAAAACACAGGAAGTTATAAAATTAATTTATTTTGTAAATTTTATAAAAAATGTTTACAATTAGTATAATAAAGATTTGAATTTTTTATCTCAGGAGAAAAATTTTGTATAAATACTCAAAACGTTTTGTTCCATATCTTTTTTTGGCACCGGCAGCCATTATATTGATATTGTTCTTTTTTATTCCTTTCCTTGAAAGCTTTGCACTGAGTTTTCAAAGCTACAGAAATGACATCTACAATCCTCAATGGGTGGGTTTGGAAAATTATATAAAGCTTTTTCATTCCCCGATATTCTGGAAAACTCTGACAAATACATTTATCTATCTTATAGGCGTTGTTCCTTTGCTTGTTGTTTTGTCTCTTATAATTGCAATTCTTGTAAATCAAAAACTGAGAGGAATAAAATTATTCAGAGTAGTTATTTATATCCCCGTAATAGTGTCTATAGTCGTTGCAGGAATAGCATGGAAGTGGATTTATGCAGATAACGGGATTCTCAATTATTTGATGAGCCTGTTTAATCTTTCCAAAATAGGCTGGCTGACTGATCCGAGATTTGCCCTGTATTCGGTAATGGCTGTAACTGTGTGGAAAGGGCTTGGATATTATATGGTAATTTATCTTGCTGCATTGACGGGCGTACCGAAGGACCTTTATGAAGCTTCTGATATAGACGGTGCAAACATCTTACAGAAACACTTGGCGGTTACTGTTCCTCATTTAATGCCTACAATTACACTTGTAAGCGTTATAAGCTCAATTTCTGCAATGAAAGCTTTTGTGGAAATCTATGTAATGACGCAGGGCGGGCCCTTAAACGCAAGCAAAACAATAGTTTATTATATTTATCAAAGAGCTTTTGAAAACCTTGATATGGGCTATGCATCGGCAGCAGGCATGGTTCTTCTTGTTATCGTAATGGTGATGTCAATTATTAATGTTAAGTTTTTTGAGAAAAACAATATTCCCGCAGCTTAAAAGCTTGATTGAAGTTTTATATCGCCTTTTGTTTTATCTGCGTTTTTGTAAAGTTCTATTTTTCTTAAATTTTTATAGCAGGATCTCAGCTCTTTTTCTGTGTCTAAAGCTTGACAGTATTTTAAGGAAGCTTCAAAATTAGCTTTCCTGTCTGCCCATTTATTGTTTTTTTCTCTTAACTGCACGTTTTCTTTCATCAATAACCCTATAGGCAAGCCAACAAAAGAAATAATAAAAATTTTACTGAATGCTTTTTCTACAGCTGTTAAACCTTCACTATTCGGTATGGCGTTTACATATTTAGGAGGCGCAAATTCGCTAAATTCAGGGGCTTTAATTTTAGAATTTAATAAGGACTGTTCGATATTTCCCTGCAAGTTCTGCGAAAAAACAGGCATTGTCAAAAAACTTAAAACGAGAAATAAACTTATAAAGCTGCGCATATTGGTGCTTACCTACATTAATATTTCACATTTTATTATAATTCAGTCTTTTTTTGCTGTAAATTGTTTGTATAATTTTTAATTACCGTATTATATAAGCTGAAAAAATACAAAAAGAGTTTATAGGCTGTAAAAATCTGAAAGAAAATGTTAAAATAAATTAAAAATAATGGATAAAAACCTTGAACTTGAAAAAAATATTTTCTTATATAACACTGCTAATCCTTGCAATAATCTCTATAGGTCCTTTCCTATGGCTTTTATCTACAGCATTAAAATCACAAAACGAAAATATTTTTGCTTATCCGCCTGTATTAATTCCTCAACACTTCACGCTGGAAAACTTTACAGGAGTATGGAAGCAAATTCCTTTTATGGGATATATAATAAACAGCTTTATCGTTTCAGGAATTACCGTATTTCTTAATCTTTTGCTTTCTGCTCTTGCCGCATACCCTCTTGCAAGGATGCGTTTCAAAGGCAAAAACATGATTTTTTATGCTGTACTTGCAACCATTATGGTTCCTTTTCAGGTAATTATGATTCCTATTTATTTAATGGTATTAAAACTTAACCTTGTTGATTCTGCTTCTGATTTTGCAGGCTTTGCAGGGCTGATTTTGCCTTTTTCAGTTAATGCTTTCGGGATTTTTCTTATGCGTCAAGCTTTCCTTGGAATCCCCAAAGAACTTGAAGAAGCTGCAATAATTGACGGATGCAACACTTATGACATCTGGCTAAAAATATTTATGCCTCTGGTAAAACCGGCGCTTGCAACACTTGCTATATTTACTTTTGTCGGAGCATGGAGCGAATTTCTCTGGCCCAGTATCGTTTTGACAAGACAGGAAATGTATACGCTTCCTGTTGGAATAAATCACCTCCAAGGCGTATTCAGCTCAAATTGGCGCTATATTTCCGCAGGCGCGATAATAGCAACTATTCCTATTCTTGTATTTTTCTTGATGCTTCAAAGATATTTTATAGAAGGAACTACACAGGGCGCTGTTAAAGAGTAATTTGAAATTCTAAAAGTTATCGACAATCTTTGACACAGGTTTTGCCACAATATTCCATAATTCTGAAAACCCGATAAGGAAAAGTGCATTACTTCCTGCTGATTTTAACAAAGCAGAGCCACGCTGTCTTGAAAGGAGTCCCATTCCCAATCCAAATATTACACCGACAGCTCCTTCCGTTAAAATTCTTTTAGTTACATCCCGACCTGACCGCTCATAGGAGTCTGCTGCCTTTCCAAAAGCAAGCTTTTGCTCTTTTGGTTTATGGTTATCCTGAAAATCAAAACGTACCTGTTTTAATGACAGGGCTGGCTTAATCGAATCTATAGTCATATTTTTTCCTTTGTTAGTCCTTCTAAATAATTAAACCCGATAAGAATTAATTATTGCTATAATTAGCTGAGTGTATTAAGAATTGTAAAAATTAAAACAGTAAAAGTATTTTAGTATCATGTTTTTTTATGTTTGTATTTTATACAGATAGGTGGATAAAAAGTTTTTATTGAAAATTTTAATGTAGCAGGTTTTGGGTAGATATTTAAGAGAGTGTCTCTAAAATGAATTTAATTACAAATAAATTTAATAAAGAATTAAATAACAGCTATTTTAATTTAATATCTTTTGCTGCGTCTAACAATGACAATTCTGATCCAATTTTAAAGCAAAAAAAAAGAAGAAATGAAACAGAAGTTATTAAGGTAACTCCTAAAATATATAAAAGATTACTCCAAATTTCCGAAGACAGAGCCAGTTCAGTCAGTGCGATTTTAGAACAATTATTGCCTAAAGCTGCTGTGTCAGGAGTAATACCGCAGTCCAGTATTACAAGAAAAGTCGGTAAAACAAAAATCAAAACACTTATTGACGGCGGACAAATCTTTGATGAAGCTCTTAAATATGTAAGATCTGCAGAAAAATCTATTCAGGTAGAACTATTTGATTTTCAATGCAAAGAAGATCTTAATATTAGCCCGAGTTATTCAAAAGTCCCCGGTTCAAAACAACAGCAAGACCTATACGAAGAACTTATTAACAAAGCGGAAGAAAAAAATCCTGACGGCTCCAAAAAAGTAAACATTCAGGTTATTCTTGATTCAAAAAAATGGTACAAAAAAAGCGGCAATTATTATAAAAATATACAAATGATTAAGCGAATGGTTGAGGCAGGTATTGATGTTGTTCCTTACCCGAGACCAAGACAGGGCGGCTCAATAATTCAGCACGTAAAATTCCTTGCAGTTGACAGCAAAAAAGTGATTCTCGGTGGCATGAACTGGAGTAATCATTCACCTGTTAATCACGATGCTTGTTTGGGTATTGAAACAAACGAAGATAAAAACCCTGAAAAAAATTCAGAAGTAGATAATTTAATTGACACTATTTTTAATAATGACTGGAAATTTTCCTGGAAAATGCTTGGTATATACGGAGCTATGCCTGAAAAAGAACGGCATTCGAATTTAAGTATCCTTACTGAAATTCTTCCTGAAGCTGAAGATTACATGAGGCTTATAGGCGATATTTTTGATACACCAAAGTATAAAGACAGATACGAAAAAGGAGATTTAAACCTCCCCGTTGTGAAACCTGTAAAGAGTCCTGCCGTTAAGATACTTGTAAATTCTTCAAGAGAATATAAAGAAAATGATATTTATGATAAAGACTTTGATAACGAGGCAATAAGGACTTATTTGCTCGGGAAAAAAGACGAAAAAGGCGTCGAAATAATAAAAGGCAAATTAGATGACCCTCATATAAATTATTTAAGGCTGGAACTCTTTGCTCTCGCTAATAAAGAAGTTGCGGAAAAAATCAAGAAAAGACATAGAGACGGAACCCTGGATGTAAAAATCATTGTTGACCCGAGGCTTATAAGCGAATTACCGGGGGTAAACAATATATATCTGGACTTAATCGAAGGAGATACTCCTGAATCAAGAGTGCCTATCGAACCTTTTAGGGTTAATAAAGAAACAAAACAGTCGCTTCACTCAAAATGGGGAGTTAGCGGGCATAAAGATGAAAAAGGCAAGTTGAGCGACCTTGAACTTATAATCGGTTCGGCAAACTTGTCTGCAGTAGCAATGGAAAGCAATACCGCTAAAGGGAAAAGACCTGATTATAAAGGTTTTAACGCAGAAGTTATTAAAAAAATTAATAATAAATTCAAAGATCCCATAAATAAACTTGAAAACGAGTTGAACAGTAGTTTAAATTATGATGAAGCAGGAAAAGATACCGCATTCTTTTCTAAAGACGGAAGCATTAATTATACTAATTTTCTTGCCCGAAAAAAATTGTTAAACAAAAAAGCAAAAGAATTTAGTAAATCAACAGTAGTAACCGACCGCAAAGTTTATGATAAAATCCGTGTGCTTCAAGGGTATTATGAGCTTGTTGCCGATTTTCTCGGAACTCAACCCAGATATAAACGTGGAAACCATGAATGTGCAGTTGTTGTCTCCCATCAGGATATTGCACGAAACTTTATAAAACAGTTTGAAAGAGACTGGAATTATACAGCAAATGAAGAAAAATTAGGATTTACGGGCAATAAAAATCCGAAAACCCAACAGGAACTTAAAGTATACAAATTTAACAGGTTCGCTTAAGGAAAGAAAAAGAAAATGATTTCAATCATAGACAACAAAACAAATATAGCCCCTACTTCACGATATTCCGGTGTTAAAAATGCAGGAGCATCTTTAAACACAGGGCTTTACAACAGAGTTGCCTTAAAAAATAACAATTTTTATCATGCAATTCCTGTTAGTACTTTTAAAGCTTATACGATTGCATTTTCATCAAATAAAGAAATTTCTCATGAAACAAACACAGCCCCTGTAAAAATAGAAAGCAAACATATAGAAAGTGTTGTGAAATCTGTAAAAGGAAAGAAATTTCAGGGAGCGGCTCTTTATACTCCTGAGGGAGAAACGGATCCGACATTGCGTTTGCAATGGTCAAAGATTAAATGGCGAAATTTGAAAGAAGAGCCTATTAACTGGGAAAAAGCAAAAAAAGAAGATGTTCTTGCCTTCTGGCATGCTCTTTCTTTGTGCGAAACTCAGGAAACTTCCTGGGTAAATATATATAACCCTAATACAAGCAAAGCACCGCGCGCGGTATTGCGTTCTATTTCCAATCCTGATCCGCAAAAAGAACATCGTATTTTACTCAGTCAACTTGAATCAAAATTAAACGATAAAAATTATGCTTATCTTAAAAAACCTTTGATTGACCCTGATACCGGAAAATTTCTTGTTAATTTAACTGTTTTCGATACTGAAACAACAGGAATTGAAGAGAATGACAGAATAATTCAGCTTGGCGCAATAAAATATGATGAAACCAAAAAAACACAGACAAAATCAGATATATATAAAAAATTCTTTGATCCCGGAAAAACTGAAATTTCCGAAGGGGCTTCTGAGGCTCATGGACTTACCAAAGAAATATTATTAAACGAACATAATGCCAGACCCATAGGAGAAAGCTTAAAAGAGTTTAATGGTTCTTTTACAAAAAACAGGCTGTTAGTTGCTTATAACGCAAAATTTGACATTGACAAAATTAATCATGAAATTGATTTGTATAATCGTTCCTATAAATCAAAAGGTATTATAGATAAAAAAGAACGGTGTGTCGCTCTTGATCCGTATTTATCATTGCAAAGAATCCATCCTTATGTAGGAGCAAGGAAAAAACTTGGACTGCAATACAGATTTTTATTCTGCAAAGGCATTGAAGGGCATGCTCATGATGCGCTTGATGATGTTAAAGCTACAGCAGACATTTTAAAGTATACAGCTCTCTACCTGAATAAGCACTTTACTCCGACAAAAAAACATCCCGCGCTCACTGTAGCTGATGTTTTGAAATTTCAGTTCGGAGGAGAAGTTAAAGATCTGAATATAAAACTTAATAATTTTAAACTTGATAAAAGTAAAGATTTTAAACTTTCTTATCAAAAAAATGCCATTCTTTCAGATGCATTCCCTGATGGTTATTTAGTAAATGAAGAAAATTTAAGAAATTTGAAAGAAAAGTATTCAGCTGAACTTGGACCCGAGAATATAAATACCCTAACTAAGCTTTGCAAAAACGAGGCTATGCAAGAGAGGGTATTGAGGGCTAAGAGACGGGCTGAAAAACCGGAGCCTTCTAAAACTCCTAATGGTTATGCAGGTTCAACGCTGGCTAGGAAAGTATTTAAAAATAGTACCGAATATAAAATCAAGCCTTATAACGGAAATACCGCTAAAAAATTAATTGGTTTGATTATAGAAAATATCCCGAATAAAAGAGATGACTTTTCAAAAACAATGTATATAAAAAATGTTAATCCTTGGGATGTTGGAATGAATGAAGCGGGTAATATTGTTAAAAATGACCTGCCGGATATGGAAGTTGCCAGAGAGGTAATGCTGGATAAAACACCTGTGCAAATAAAAGCTCTGGTTAAAGAAGGCAAGCTTCCCGATCTTTCCAATCAGCAGAATCCTGAATATTACGCTAAATTTAATTCTTAAAAACTTGTTTTAGGTAATTACGGTTAATCAGGTTTATAGGCCTGGTTCTCAAATGGACATAATAAAAAACCGACTCATGTAAGCCGGTTTTTTTATTATTTTTTTATAAAAATTTTCTACGCAGGAACATCGCCTTTATTAACGTGTCCTACAATTCTTGATTTTTTTCTTGCAGCTGTGTTTTTATGAAGAACACCTTTTGAAACTGCTTTATCGATTAAGCTATACGCTTTATTTACAGCTTCTTGAATCTGTTCTGCGGTTTCGTTTGCTTTTATAGCTTCATAAACTTTCTTAACAACTGTTTTAACGGAAGATTTAATTGCAATGTTGCGCAATTTATTTCTTTCGGTCACGTCTACTCTTTTTTTAGCTGATTTAATATTTGGCAATTTGAATTCTCCTGTTATTTTTTTTAAATTTTGTTTAGATTATTTTTTACTGAGACATCTGAATTATATTACATCAAGGTCAAGTGTAAATAGTCAGTTTTATATAAAGATAAAGGCAGCATTTGCTGCCTTTGTTATGATGAGTTAGTTCAAAAGAGTTTATTAACCCGCTGGAATTATCACAAGTGCGTTTGTAACTCTATTTCCGCCGCTTGTGGTAGGTCTGTTTACTACTTTGCCTTTATAAACCATTTGGGTTGAAGATCCGCCGTCAAAGTTCATTGCGTTGAAGGCTCCAAGCTCGCTCATTAACTTTGCAAGTTCCGGTAGGGTTGCTCCGCTGGTTCCTTCTTGTCTGCCATCAACTGTTACAAGGAGAAGGCTTCCGCTTTTTGTATATCCTACTGCTGTTCTTGGTGCTTTCATCCAGAGAAAACTTTTGCTGAAGCGTTGTCTGTCTATGAAGACTTTGCCTTCTTTTATTAGATAAGGTCCGCCGCCTACGGCATATTTTACATTGTTCCAGTCTTCAGGATTTACTTTTACAGAGTAATTAATGCTGTCTTGTTGTTGTATTGTTTTTGGGGTTTTACTTCTTGGTCCGACTACTACGTAACCGCCTTGAGGGATTAAAACGCTGCTTTGTTTTATATATTGAACTTTTCCGTCAAGAACAACTATATGACAGAAGTATTGTGATGTGCGAGGGGTTTTTGCTCCCCATCTGTCCGTATATACCGTAAAACCTGTTTGGCTTAATGACGGTTGGTTTATGTTAAATAATGGAAGATTAATATTGTTTCCTATTTTAATTTCTCCAGTTACGCCGATTTTTTCCATTTTGAATTTATTATCTTCTGTGATTCCGAATACAACTCTTTGATAAAGAGGACCTGTTAAAATTTCCCCATTAACAATAGAAGCCCCTAATGGGACTCCTGTATCCGGTTTAAAATATGATGCATTAATTCCTGCGATTGCATTTTCTATAGTAACTAAATCTTTTACTCTCCTTACTGAATTAAGTTTATAAGAGCCATAAGACGGCTTAATGATTAGTTTTTCTGCATCAGGGTTCACGATTATTATGTTTACCATAGCAGGCCTCCCGTTAAGCCAGCGTTTCACCCGTTTATGGGTTACGCCTTTGCCGCGAACCAGATTAGTAGAAAATTCGGGGTTATTGTAGCAAAGCTTTATGTTATTTGAGCTACAATCAGACCTTGTTGCGAAATTACTGGTTTTAATACCGGCTAATTCCTGAGTAAGTGCTTCTTGTGAAATAAAGGCAATAAGTGTTGCTAAAACTAAAACTCTTAATAATCCTTTTTTTGAAACAACTCTGACTCTCATATCTCTGCCCAACGTCTTCTCACTTTTTGTAACTCATTTTGCTTGCTACAAGTGTAACGATTGTTTTATTATTAATATATCATATTTCGCATTATTTTTAAAGTGGGTGATTTGAATTTTTCGCTTATTTTAAAGGAAAATTTTGGGTTTTAATCGCTGTATTTACACTTATTATTGCAAATAAAGAAAATGATTTATATTTTTTCTTTATCAGCAAGCGTTTTGAGTGTTTTGGATAAGTGTATGTTTTACAAATAATAAAAGCTTTTTAGTCTCTTAAAAAATTAATTTTCTGTTAATTTTTATGTGTATGTGTAAAAATTTCTGTATAATCTATGGAATCAAATAAAGTTATACTAAAATGGTTTATTAAAACTAAGAGAGGAAAAAATTATGAGTACAGCAGTTGTAAAAAAATTCGTATGTTCAGTTTGCGGATACGTGCATGAAGGTGATGTTCCTCCTTCAAAATGTCCTCAATGCGGAGTTCCTTCAGAAAAATTCAATGAAGCAAGTACACAGGATTTTGTTTGGGCTGATGAGCATAAAATCGGTGTAGCTAAAGGTTTGGATTCTGAAGTTGTAGACGGATTAAAAGCACACTTCGCCGGCGAATGTACAGAAATAGGAATGTATCTTGCTATGAGCCGTCAGGCAGACAGAGAAGGATACCCTGAGATCGCTGAAGCCTATAAAAGAATTGCTTTTGAAGAAGCAGAGCATGCCGCTAAATTTGGCGAGCTTCTTGGTGAAGTTCTTGATACGAGTACAAAGAAAAATCTTGAAATGAGAGTTTTGGCTGAAAATGGTGCTTGTGCCGACAAGAAAAGAATTGCTACAAGAGCCAAAGAATTAGGCTATGATGCTATTCATGACACTGTTCATGAAATGTGCAAAGATGAAGCAAGACATGGTCAAGCTTTCAAAGGATTATTAGCAAGGTATTTCGGTTAATAATTTGTTTTTATTGCTTAATTTAATAACTAACTCGAATTGCTAGATAGTTGAAATCCACATTAATATTGCTATTGTCATTCTGATGACTTTAGTCAGAAGAATCTGTCCAAAAAAGTATTTAAGCTTAAAACTCAAAAGGGACAGATGTTTCGCTTTGCTCAACATGACAATAAAAATATTAATTGGCAATTGGAGTTAAATAATTGCAATAGTTTGTTAAAAAGATATTTTGTTTGGATTTTTAAGACCTGCTTTTTTGAATTCTTTGAAAAAAGTCGACCCATTATTTAATAAATAATTTAGTACAGACCCGAGGCTATCTTTTTTTAAAGTTGTCAAAGTAGTTTTACCATAGTTAACTGTCAAAGTTTTTCTTTCAAACGGATAAGAATACAAATCATAACGATATGATTGAAAGCCGTTAAGTGCATCGGACTTTCTGAATTGTTCTCCGAATGACTTTAAAAATGCTTTTGGTTCAGTTAATAAAGTTTTAATCGGAGGTAATTTAACATAAAGTTCGTAATTACCAAATTTCTTCTTGATTTCATCGCTGAATTTATCGAGTCTATTTAATAAAACTTCTTTAGCCGCAGGGGTTTTTTCGTCTAAAGTGTAGTCGAATTGCTTAAAAAGCTTATGTTCCTCGGGCAATGCTTGTAAAGCTTTTCTGGCTTCATTCCAATTTACACCAAATGAAACTTTTGATTGTTGCACTTTCATTAGTATTTCCTTCCTTTTTATTTAATTATTTGATTAACTCGAATTGTTAATTAAATTTGCGCATCATTGCGAGGAGAGGCTTTAGACTCGACGCGGCAATCTATTTTGGTTTTTATAGATTGCTTCGCTATGCTCGCAATGACGATTTTAGCAATTCAAATTAATTTAATTTTGTATCTGATGAATATAAAAACCCTGAAAATAAAAGTTAATAGACTGTCACTTTTTTTTTACAAAACTTTATAAAAATATTTTTTCCGGTCACTATAAGGATTTTGCTCTTTCTTGAGGGTTTTTTGTCTTTAAAGTAGGCAATTTTTGCTTTTGAGTTGTTTTTAACTTATTAGGAAGTGTAAATGTGCGAAAAATTAAAAGGAATAAAGACGGTTAGATAAAAAAGTTCAAAAGAAGGAGACAGTAATGTCAGTAGATTTTAATGCAAACGTTCCGCCACAGGGAACTGAAAATAAAAAAAATAGTCATGCGTCTTCTATTGTTGCAGGCGCAGGTGTTGGCGCAGCAGTCGGCGCACTTGTCGCAAAAATGAAACAAACAGAAGGAATAAGCGCTGATGTCTTACTAGATGCGGGTCTTACTAAAGATACTTTGAATCTTAGCAGTAAAATATCAAATTTTGCAGAAAAGTATGATAAGGATTTAACAAGATCTGCGAAAAGAACTATTCGAATTGTGAATGAAAAATTAGTGAAAAGTTTAAAAGAAGCACGAAAACTTGGTGAGTATGCTGATAAGGCTAAGGAGCAGGTAAGAGAAGATGCAATTAAAATGCTTGAAAATGGAACAAAAAATTATGGTAAAAATATTATAACAGGCGCAGTTGTTGGTGCAGCAGCCTTGTTAGTGCTTCAACTTCTTAATAAAGGTAAAAAAGAAGAAGGCATTGAATTAGAGGCAAATAAAGAAGATAAAATACAAGAACATTCTTAATGTTTTAGCCTTTATAACCAAAGTGGATTGCCACGTCAGCTCTTCGAGCTTCCTCGCTATGACATTTTGATTATTTTATTTAGAAATCCGGGTTATTTATATTTCTAAATTCAATTCTGATTGCCAGAGTTTTATTATTGCAACGAACTTGTAAATACCCATTAAAATTGCAAAAATAAAACCATGCCAGCCGTCTTTGTAACCTTTTTTCAAAAGATACCTTTTGAAAAATTCTCCTATTGGTCTGGTAAAAAGTAATTTTGCGGAGAATTTAATGTTTCTTTCGCTGAATTTTTCAAGCTCAAGAGAAGTGTATTTATTCATTCTTGAGATAAAAGCCTCTATAGAGTCGTAATTATAATGAATTAAAGCAAGCTCTGTTCTTTTCGGGTCGATAAAAAATTCCCCTATTGATCCATGCACAGTAGGAGTGCAGTGGACTTTTTCATCAAAAGTTACAACACCATTTTTGAAAAATCTCATAATCGGATTTGGATACCATGACCATAAAACTTTTCCGAGAAGTATGTTTTTTCGGGGAATATAAACAACTTCATAGTTGGTTTTGTAATTTGTCATATATTCTCTTAAATACTCAAGAAGCTCTTTAGGAACGATTTCATCGGAATCAAGCACGAGAATCCAGTCCTGAGTAGCATGCGATAGTGCAAAGTTTCTTGCAGGGTCGGCAAATCCGAGATTTTCATGATAAACAATTTTTGCGCCGTATTTTTGGGCTATTTCGATGGTTCTATCTGTTGAATGCATATCGCAAATAACGATTTCTTCAGCGGATTTAACCGATTCAAGACACTTTTCCAGATATTTTTCAGAATTATATGTATGGATTACAACTGATATAGTCATTTATATTGCCTTTATTTATTTTAAGAACTTACCCCGAATTCAGTCATGTTTTAAAAATTTTACTGTTTCTTCGGACAATTAATAAAAACCATCAGAATGGCTGCGCAAAAAAATATTAACAAATACTGCAATATCATTATAGGATTAAAGTATTATAATTGAAATAAATTGAATTGCTAAGGTAGATTTTAATGGGTCATAAAAAAGAATATTTTGCTATATTTGCCGGTGGGGGTGTTCGAGGGGCTGCATACATCGGGGCAATAAAAGCTCTTGAAGAGCTAGATATAAATTTGACAGGGTATGCAAGTTCTTCTGTAGGAGCAATTATTGCAGCACTTATTGCTGTCGGTTACAACCATGAAGAATTGAAAGAGTTATTGTTCAAGCTCAATTATAGCAAGTTTAAGGACTTGTATTTGCCGTCCGGAAAAGATTTCGGGTTTTTTAAAGGGGATGGTTTATATTATTGGATTAAAAAAAATATAGAAAAAAAGTTTTATGAAAACGAAAATAAAGATAAAAGTTTTAAAAAGAAACCGGTAACCTTTAATGATATAAACAAAGATTTAATTATAATTGCAACAGACATCAGCAATGGAAGTTTTAAGGAATTTAGCAGGATAAAAACTCCTGACATTGAGGTGGCTCATGCTGTTAGAGCGTCTGCAAGCATACCGGGATTTTTTAAACCGGTGTGGGAAAATGGTAAATGCCTTGTTGACGGGGATTTAATAAATAATTTTCCTGTATGGAAAAACTCAAGCGATATTCTGGCAAATACTAATTCTAAAATATTGGAATTCAGGCTTGAAGGGGTAGAAAAACAAAAAGAAATTTCCTGTTTTCTTGATTATTTCAGTGCAATACTTGAAACAAGCTATAATATTTCAACAGAAATGCTGGATGAAAAATACGGAAAAAACGACCAGTATGACATAATAAGAATCGATGCAGGCAAAACCAAGATTATTGATTTTAACATTTCTGATGAACAGAAAGAAGCTCTTGTTATTAGCGGGTTTGAGTCTGTAAAAAAATATTTTAATTATGATCTCGTCAAGAAAAAAAGAAATATTAATGAGCTTTATGAAAAAATATTGGATAAACTCAGGGAATTAGGTGAAGTCATTTCCTGGAACAGATCAAAAGACTGTTTAATAATTATCGGAGGATTAAGTATTTATTTTGCTGAAAACAAAGATTATATCCACAAAGAAATTTATAATCAGTTTATGGAATTACAAAATGTCCTTTTAGAAAATACCCATATTGTTAAATTTATAAAATTTAATATTTTGCGTAACAGTAAACATTTAACTGTAAAAATCAATAAATTGATTAGTGATTTACAGGATTTTACGACTTTTTGAAAATATACTCTGTAACGAAATATTAATCTCCTGTTAACATGTTCTAAAGTTTTTAATCAAGAATTCCGATATCTTTTATGTAAGGTTAAATTTAAAATTCAATCGTTACATAAACCATTTTCGGCTCTTATAATATCGGAGAGCTTTTTTAAAAAAAACCAGTTGTTAAATTCATATATAAGGAGAAGAATAATGAGTGAAATTAAAATTCAAAGTATCAGTATCGTTAATCCTCAAAAACCTGTTAAACTTCAAAAAACTGAAGAAGTAACACCTGAATTACAAAAACAGACTCCTGTAGTAAATCAAAAATCTGCTGATGAAGTTTTGAATTATCTCTCTAATTCTTCCACTATTACTGCTAACAAAGGCAGTCAGGCTAAAAGTAAAAAAATAGAAGTTTCTAAATATGTTAGTGCCGAGCAGGCAGCAAGAATTTCTGAATCTGTAAACAAATTTTTTGCGGGAATGGAAAAACATGTTGGACAGGCAATGAAAGAGCTTAATTTGACTCAAGCACAAGCTCAAAATTTAACTGCTATACAGTTTAATCAACAATTAGATGATGAAGATTTTGCTATAATAGCATCAGGCGAAAAATTTATTTCAACATAGTCAAGAATAAAAAAAAGAGCCGGGATCTTTAAGATTCCGGCTCTTTTTTTATTTTAAATCTGGTCGTTCTCTAATAAATGTTGTCTGATATTGTTTAAAGCCGCCTGAATAATCCTCGTAATCCTTGAGGATGAAAGACCAACTTGTGTTGCAATATCTTTTATCTGCAAGTTTCTGTAAAAACGGTATTCTACAATAGTTCTTTCTTTTGGAGGAAGACTTGCAATAGCTTTCTTTATGGCTTTGCTTAATTCAATAAGCTCAAGCCTTTCGTCAGGAAGGGCAGAACCGTCTTTAATAAAGTCAAAAGGACTGTCGTTGTCAGAAGCATCTGATATGCTGTCAATGGAGAGTATTGTCGAATAAATACCTTCTCTTATTTTTTCGGGAGCTAAATCAATTTCTGAGGATTCGGTTTCTTCGCCTTCAGTTTTTCCTGCTTTATAGGAATACCATCTGTAGCGATTCCGAAGTTCATTCCTTATAGCCCATCTTACAGCAGTTCCAATATATGATTTATTGTATTTTTCAAGTTGTTCAGTGGTTTTATTTTTCACAAGAGCCTGTATTGCAATAATACCAATACTAACCAGTTCTTCGTATTCCACCATGTGCGATGGTATACGTCTTTGCTCTATCCGAGCAACTTTTTCTATTATGTCAATGTATTCTTTTACCTGGCTTTGCAAAATAAATCAAACTCTCTTATAAACTTTATTTAAATCATGCTGTTTTTAATATTATTTTCTTTATGTAAATTATATACAAATAATAAAATTTCTGCTACCGCTTTATATAATTCAGGTGGAATTTCTTTGTTAATATCGACAAATCTGTACAAAGCCCTTGCTACAGGCGGGTTTTCTATGACAGGAATATTATGTTCTTTGGCTATTGTTACAATTTTTTTAGCAAAAAGTTCTGTTCCTTTGGCAATCACTTTGGGCGCTTTCATTGCATCAGTGTTGTATTTTAATGCCACTGCTACATGTATAGGATTTATTGTAACAAAATCGGCTGAGGGTACAGCATCAAGCATGCTTTGTTGGAGCATTTGCATACGCCGCTGTCTTAACGCCGCTTTAACATGAGGATCTCCTTCACTATTTTTATATTCATCTTTCATCTCTTTGAAGGACATTTTTTGGTCTTTTAGGAATTTCCAGCGTGTAAACATGTAGTCGGCCGCTGCGATTATTAAAAATAATGTTCCTGCCTTCATGACGAAATCAATTACTATTCTACCAAATTCATACAAAATTGAGAACGTGTTTTCAATAGCACAAAGCCCGAGTAAGGCAGTAATGTGGCTTTTGAAAACTATATAGGCTACATAGCCTAGTATTAGTACTTTTACAATGTTTTTTACCAGTTCAAAGTAGGTTTTTGGTGAGAAAAATATCCCCTTAAATCCGCTAACAGGGTTCAGCTTGTCAAATTTGGGTTCTATAGTCTTTGTCGAAATAAGAGGACCTACCTGAATAAAATCCCCTATGATTGAAACTAGCATTGCCAAAAGCATAATTGGCACTAATATTATAATCATCGGTAATATTGTTAAAAAAAGTAAATATGAATAGCCGATATCTTCCAGATGTTTATTTGGAATTTGTTGATAAATAAGGACAAACATTTTTGAAATCTGATCCCAGATCATAGGAGAGACGGTATTCAGTATTGTAAACATGGCTAATAAAGATATAGCAGTAGAAAAGTCTTTACTTTTGATTACCTGACCTTCTTCTTTTGCTCTTTTTAGCTTTTGAGGCGTCGCATCAAACTGCTTATCTTCATCCGACATTTTATTTCAATCCTTTTTTTATTCTAATATTATACTTAAAACACCCTCTTATTTCTCTTTTTCATTAACTATTTTAAACTTTTTTATATTTCCGATAAGATATATTTATGAAAATTCTTACTTTTGATACAAGCACGGACGTAATGTATGTCACTCTCGGTAATGATAACAACGTTGAAGCGTATAGGATAAGCGGATTGCGAGCTGAGGCTGAAGAAGTGGCTTTGCCGCTTCGTAACGCCGTTAAAGGCGAGAAATCAAAAAGTTATAATTCTGCGTATCTGCTGCCTGTGATTATAGAACTTCTGCAATCGCTGAACCTTACAATGCAGGATATTGAAGCAATAGGTGTAAATATAGGACCGGGAAGCTTTACAGGAATAAGGGCTTCGGCTACTGTGGCAAAAGTTATGGCGCAACAGCTTGATGTCCCTGTGGTGGGAGTTTCTTCACCTGAAATTTACTCGCTTTTGAATACTACCGATAAAAATACTCTTTGTCTGCTTGATGCAAGAAGGGGCAAAGCTTATATGGCTGTTTACGGACAGGATGAATGTATAATTCTGGAGCCGCATGCTGTTGAATACGAAAAAGCAGCTGAATATGCTCAAAATAATGATGTGTTTATAATTTCCGATAATAAAATGTCAGAAGTCATAAAAGAAGCGGGATTAGAATGTATAAATCTTTCCGAAACCGAAGAAAATATGGGATTTTATCTTGCCAAACTGACCTATAAGCATTTACAGGGGGGTAATTTAGACTCCTTTAAATGGCATAATTTAAAGCCGCTTTATATTCAACCTCCGCCGATTTCCATGCCAAAAGTTAAATAAGTGCTTTAATTAATTCAAAAACTTTGATAAACCTGAATATTGTGAATTATTCAACATTTGCATAAATGCTTCTTTCCAGTATGACCTGTTATAGCACTCAAGGATTCTGCCGCTCTTTATTCTGCTTTCGTTGAACCACGTTATATTTTCAAGAGCATTTTCAGAACCGTTATCGAAGGGAATTTCCAGACCATATTTGGCTTCTTTAAGAGAAGGTGATTTTAAAAATCTTATAACCATTGTTTTTATTATTTCTCTGTCTATATCAAGGTTAATTTTTTGATTTAATTTATGCCACTTAACGCAGAATTCAATTATTCCTTCGTGGATTTTGTTGAGAATATTTATTCTTGTCCATGAATCTTCAAACAATAATGGTTCACAACCTTCATATCCTATAACACCGCCATGGGGTGCGGAAAAAATGGTTTCCAGTAATCCTCCGTAGCCATAAGTAAGGTTTTCTCCGTTAGAAATATACCCTTCTTTCCGACAATCGAGCTGAATGTTTCTTTTGTACACTTCAAAATATTTTCCGTCAAGTTTGATATCTGTAAGCAGTTCCACGCAGTACTGAATCGAACCGTTATAGCCTATGTCGCAAAACACATCATTGTTTTTAATATTTAAACTTTCTATATAGTTCAACAACGCTTGTTTTTTAGGGAGACAGTTGTCATAAATTTCGGTTTCGATTGATAATAAAAGGTTTTGGATTTTTTCATGTATTTCCTGACCGTTAAATTTAAAAGGTTCAATATTATCTTCATCGTTATTAAAGCCGGCTTTTATAATTTTTTGAAATACCTTTTGGCTGTCCAAACCAATGCATCCCAGCAGTTGTTTTATATTATTTACCCTTTGAAATCTCAACGCATTATAAAAATAAAGATTTTTCTCATGATTAATCGGGTAATCTGTGTCAAAGGCTATAAAAGCTGAGGATCTTCTTGCCAGAAAAACGTAATCACAGTCTATTCCTATTATACATTTTGCTATTTTGTAAGGTAAATAGCCGTCCCTGCTGTTGAAAAGTATTCTTCTGCCGTCAGCTTCTTCTATGACCCATTTTACAAAATTATAAAATACGGCACCCCAGTAAAAGCCTATTTTGTTATATTTATCTGCATTAGTACCCTCTTTTTCGGTTAAAAGCTTGGCAAGAAAGGAAGTCGCATAATTTTTATGGTCGTATAATTCAATAATTTTTTTATTTTTCACATCGTCATTTGAAAAAGATTTATCGTAGTTATTTATTGAATAATAAGTGTTTATTCCTTTTTTGCTTGCAGATAAAATGTCAGAGCGGTAATTATCACCGATATGCAGTAATTCTTCGTATTTTATGCCCAAATCTTGAATCACATAATCAAACAATTCGCCTTGAGTCTTGTTAATGTTAAGTTCCCCCGATAAATATATCGGATGATCGCCGTAACCTGCATTTATAAGCATAGTTTTTATTGCAGCTTTATCTAAGTACATATCGCTTATAAAAATGACGTTATAGTTATCTTTAATAGAAGTATAAAAATCGAATATTTCTTTATTTTGCTGAGAGTGTTTTATTTCCAGTGAAATTTCATAGTTTTTTATTTCATTTATTTTGTCGCTAAAAGCAGGTGTTATTGTTGAAAAAATTTTATAAATATCGTCTAGAGAACATTCTCCCGCATTTTTTTCTCTGGCAAAGTTTTCTGCTTGCATTCTCTGTTCTTTGAAATTGTTTTTGTATTTGCTCTCGATGATGTCAAAAATGTCTTTCGGGCGAAAAGTTTCCCGTAAAATAGCTGTATCAAAAATATCAAATGAAATCGCTTTAATATTTTTATAATTTTTTAAATCCAGCATTAAAGAACCTTTGAAATCAATATGCCACAATAATTTTAGTTTAACATAAAAAATGAAAAATTAATATTTCTTAACAAAATGGCAATTTTCATGAACTGCTTGTTTTTATATTAATAAGGAAATATGAAAAAGGGTAAAGAGGATTAATAAAGTTTTTCAGTATTAACAAAACAAAAGTAGCTTTAATTAGCTGGGAAATTGCTGATTAAAAGTGATTTTAAAAACATAGTATATGTAATTTAGTTAAGGGTAGAGAGAGAAAGAAAGAGGAGAGAAATTATGGTGGCAGGAGTTGGCACTTCAGTAGCAGCAAAAAGTAACGTAGTATTTGTCTTTGATCCTAAAGATCCAAAAGCTTTACAAAATGCAAAGGAGGCAATAGGTCTATTATTAAATAATGCGCAAAACAGCTTATCATCTGATACATTTACTAAATCAGGATCGTCAGAAGGCAGCGGACTCCTGAGTACAGCAGCAGATTTAGCTACTAATCTTATACCCGGCGCTGGCATAGCAAAAGCGGCTTTAGATGTTGTTGAAAAAGTACCTGTAGTTGGTGATATTTTTAAGGGAGCTAAAAAGCTTTTAGGCGGTTTGTAATCTGATAATATTAAATAAATATTAAATAAAAAAAGCTATCCAAAATTTAAAAGGGTAGCTTTTTTATATATTTAAATATCTTCTGAAAAAGCTGACAAATCAACAAAAAAGTGCAATAATTGCGGCAGCGTTTTTGAATTCAAAAAAGGAAAAGCAAATGTCCGAAGTTGTAACAACATGGTCAAAATGGCTTAATAATTCAAGATTTGCAGGTTCTTCAGAAGAAGAAAAACAACAAATGAACTCATTGCTGTTTGAAATTAGAGATACAATTCTTGATAGGGCTAATTTGAAATTAAATGATGTTCTTCTGGATGTAGGAACAGGAACAGGACTTCTTGCTTTTGGGGCGTATGAAAGACTAAAAGGCGCAGGAAAAGTTATTGCTTCTGATGCTTTTTTAGATTGTGTTGAAGAATGCTATAAAATTGCTGAATCTTATGGAATAGAAAATGAAATAATCTTTCTTCAAACAGATGCTGCTGATACAAAGCTTCCTGATTCTTCGGTTGATGTTATTGTTACAAGGTCAGTTCTGGTTCATATTCTTGATAAACATAAAACAATAAATGAATTTTTCAGGATATTAAAACATGGCGGAAGAATATCAAGTTATGAAGCCGTTATGAACAAAAATACAAAATTTTATGAGCTAATTAATCCGGATAATTTTTCTAACTATGAAAAATTAAAAGAAGTAGAAGATAAAATTATATCTAATGAAAGTGACCCGCTTTTAAATTTTAACGAAAGTACTCTTAAAGAAAATTTGAAAAATGCTGGTTTTAATAATATTGATATAATTCCTGCCGAACCTTTTTCAAAAATTGATTTTTCAAAAGACATTGTTGATGATTGGTTTAACTCCGTATTAAGCGTTGGGCAGCCCACTATAAAAGAAAAATATCTTCGCTATCTTTCAGAAAATGAAGTAAATGAATTTATTGAAAATTTGAAAACAGAATTTAGCGAAAAAATAGTAACTATTAATCTGCCAAAAGTTTATATTTCCGCAGAAAAATATTAATTTGGGTCTGTGTCGGCAGCACTGTTTATATCATAATCTATTTCTTTTTGAATCCCTTCCACATCAGGAGTGGCTTCTATGTCAAGAATTTTTGCCAGAGCGCGTGTATCGCCTTTCATTTTGAAATATTCAGCAAATTTAGAGGTGGTTTTTAAAATAAATGATCTGCCGTTTTTATCTTTTTTCCTTGTAATTAAACCCTTTTCCAGAAGTTCGAGGATGTGATCGTAAGCCACAGCGCCGCGAAGTTCTTTTAATCTGGATTGTCTGATGGGTTCTTTTATCGCAATAATTGTTAAAGTCCTTAAGATAGGTGTTTTAAGCTCCACAGGAACAAGTTTTTCTACGATATCCCTATAATCTTCGTTTATTTGAATTATATATCCGTTTTCATCATCAATTTCCAGAGCGGTTTCGCGGGTAGAATAATCCATAATTAAGTCAAGAAGAGCTTCTTCCACTTCAACAGGTTCTTCTTTAAGTATTTCAGCTATTTCTTCAATAGAAGCGGCTTTTCCTATAACAAAAAGAGCTGCTTCAACCCTGCATTTTAAAGGCGTAGAGGGAGCGACATCAGATGATTTTTTTTGCAGCCCGTCTTTTTTAGACATTAAAACGCCTCCGATTTACTATTTGAAAGCGAATCGGGATTGAACGACCTAATATCAGATTTCATTTTTCTTGAAGGTTTTAAGTCATCAACTTTTATTGATATTTCCGGCTTTTGTTCACAATTTTCCTGAACAATATACAGTTCCGAATAGAACTCATCTTGAACAAGGTCAATATCACTTGTTGCAGAAAGAAACAGAAGCGCAATATAGACAGAAACCTTGTCCATGCCTGTTTCGATTAATTCAGAAAGGGAAGCTTTTTTGTCTGTAAGAAAAATTCTTTCAAGTACGGACTGAAGAACTTTTATACTGTTGTCAATATATTCATCGTGAGCCATGTTTATGATGTCTTCGGCGGTAAATTTCTCGTAGGACTTGGCTCTTCTTAATGCTCTGCTGTTTTTGTTCTGGAGTGCAAGTCTTTTATCGATTTTTTCGTAAAATTCAAGTTGTTTAATAAGGTCTTCAAGCGTTACAATACGTTCTCTATGAAGCCGTACACTGGTTCTCCTTTCGAGAACATCGTCAAGTGAAATGACATTGTTCATATTGATGTTTTCGGTATCGTCATCAAAAGTATTATCAAGCTCTTCAAAGAAATCCTGTTCGTGAAAATCATCCTCATTAAGATTTATGCCCTCAAGAATATCCGATTTAAGCCTTAAAAGAACAGCCGCAAAGAAAAGAGTTCTTCCTGTAAGTTTAAGGTTATTGGTTTTAATTTCTACCAGTTGTTGAAGATATTTGTCAGTTACATCAGCAATATCAATATTCCACGGATCAATTTTTCCTTTTTTTGACATTTCAACAAGAATTTCTATTCCGTCAACAGCATTTTCAGCCTTTTTATTAAGGTCTTCATAAACTTCAAGAGTTAAAGCGTTTATTGGCTGCGTGAAGGCAGTATTGTTTTTAAAACCCGTATTAGCCATGCAACTTCACTCCTGTAACCTTAGTAATTCCGCTGTTTTTCTGTGTAACGCCTATAGTTCTGTCCGCAGCTTCAATCATAGGTTTTCTTAATGATACCACTACGAATTGAGTATTAGAAGACTGTGATTTTATTAATTGGGCAAGTCTTTCTGCGTTTATTCCGTCAAGGTGCATATCTACCTCATCAAATGCATAAAAAGGTGCAGGAAGGTATCTCTGAATGGCAAAAACAAATGCCAGAGCCGTTAAAGATTTTTCACCACCGCTCATTGATTCAAGACGCTGCATTTTTTTGTCTCTTGGCTGTGCTTCTATAGTTAAACCGCCTAAAAGAGGGTTTTCTTCATTTTCAAGCACTATTTTTCCTGTACCATCGGAAAGTTGAGCAAAAATCCCCTCGAAATTGCTGTTTACATTATCATAAGTTTCCTTAAAAGACTTTATTTTAAGGTCTTCAAAGCCGTTCATTCTTTCAACTATCTGTTGTTTTTCTTTTATAAGCGTGTCTATTTTGTTTTTAAGCTCGTCTTTTCTGAATTTTACCTCGTCATATTCTGTAAGAGCTTTCATATTGACAGGTTCCATCTCTTCCATACGTTTTTGAAGTCTTGCAATGCTTTTATGAACTTCATCAACAGAAATTGTTGTTGGCGAAAGCTGTGCTATTTCAAAGCCTTGTTTTATAAGTTCTTCTCTTATCGCGTCAAGCTCGGGTTCTTTTTCTTTGCGGCTGACTTTAAAGGCTTCTACCTGAGCAACAAGTCTTTCTATTTTTAATTGAAGCCCGTTTTTATTGGTTTCCAGATTTAGAACTTCTGCGTGGAATTTATCTCTTTCGCCTTGCAGTTCGCTTAATTCTAAACTTATTTCACGAATTTTTTCTTCGAGTTCTTTTGCTTTTTCTTCTGTGTTCGAGATTTCAACAACAAAAGATTCATTTTCTTTGGAAAGTTTGATATTTTCTTCAGTTGTGCGCTCTATTTTGTCTTTTTGAGTTGATATTGTAAGTTTATTAAAGTTGATTTCTAATTCAACCGATTTAATATCATTGAGGCAGTTGGAAAGTTTGCTTTCATAACGCTTAATTTCGAACTCTATACCCTCTGTTTGCTCATTGAGCTTTAATAATTCATCTTTCGGAAGGGCTTGTTCTATTATTTCCATTTCTTTTGCAAGTTTTTGAATTTCAACAGAAAAAGTGTTTAATTTAAGTGTAATTTCTTCCAATTCTTTTTCGGCAATTTCAAATTCAGGAGTTATCTTTTCAATGTTTTGCTGCTTTAAAATTATTGTTGTGTCTGCTTCTTTAAGATTTTTAAGCAGATTTTCAAGCTCCATTTTCTTTTTGTTTGATTCAGTCATCGCATTTGAATAATCCCGGCGGACTTCGTCAAGTTTTTTTTCTATTTCCTGCTTTTGTGTTTCGAGATTTATCGCTTTATCTTGAAGTTTTTCAAATCTTTCTTTGAATTTACTAAGTTCTTCGTCTTCAGATTGAGCAAATTTAAGCCCTGATTTCTGCGCTTCACCGCCTGTCATTGCACCGGACTTTTCTATAAGCCCGCCATCAAGCGTAACAAGCCTGTATTTGCCCATTAAACGCCTTGCAACATTCAAATCCTCTACTATAAGCGTATCCCCGAGTGCGTAATTAAATGCCGGTTCATAAACACTGTCAAACTCAACAAGATTTATTGCAAAATCTATTATACCGGCATCTTTTGGAGGTTTCATTCCCCAAGGGCGTGGTTTCATTTTGTTGAGCGGAAGAAAAGTTGCCCTTCCCGCACGTGAAGATTTGAGAACTTCTATAGCTATACTTGCTGTTTCATCGTCATCAACGACAATATTTCTCATTCTTCCGCCCATAGCTATTTCAAGAGCGGTTGAATATTCGTCATCAACTTTTCCCAGCTTTGCCAGAATATCGTGAACACCTTCAATATCAGCTTTAAGCACCGTATCAATGGCTCTTCCGAATCCTGCATCTTCCGCAGCCCTTTTGTTAGCTTCAAGCTGGGCAATTTTTCTGTAAGCAGTGTTGATGTTATAAGTTAAATCGCTTATTTCATTTTTAATTTTATCGTGATTATAAAGATTGTTCTTTTGAACGAGCTCGAAATCTTTTAGTTCTTTATCCAGCTCTATTGTCTGTGTTTCCAGAATATTTTTCTTTTCAACAGATTCTATTTTAAGATTTTCAACTTCAAGAATCTTTTGTTTTGATTCTTCTATGTCTCTTGAAAATCTGGAAACCTTTTCTTGGAGGGTAAGTTTCTCTTTTAAAATAGCATTTTCTTCGTCTTTTTTGTTCTCGATCTGTTTTCTTAGAGCGTTTCGTTTTTCTAAATGTGCATTTGCAGTTTTGTTAATTCCGGAAACTTCGTCCAGAACTCTTTGAAGATGTTCTTTTTCTGTTTTTATATTTTCTTCAAGGATTTTTATTTCGGTATTTTTATTGGAAATTTTGAGGTTTGAATCCTCTATTTTCTCTGTTAATTCCTGAATATTTCTTTGAGCGCTTTCTATTCCGTGAATATTATCCTTAATTTGTTTTTCTGTAAAGGTTATACTGTCTTTTTTTCTGGAAATTATTCCTTTTAATGTTTCTATCTGCTTTTTAACTTCTATCTGCTCGTCTTCACCTTTGTTTTTTATGTCTTCAGATAAGTCTTTAAGCTTTGTTTGCGCTGCTAAAAGCATGTTGCTTAACTCTGAAAGCTTTTTTTCTTCTTCTTTTTTTTCTTTATTAGCGTGAAGAATGCTTTCATGTAAGCGTTCAAAAGAATTTTTTATCTCAAAATACCTGACCACATGCAGTTTGCTCTCATGTTGATGTTTTTCTTCTCTTAATTTCTGGTATTTTAAAGCATGCTGTTTTTCTTCTTCCAGCTGAATAAGCCTGATATCAACTTCGCTGAGAATTATATTGGATTTGCCAACGCGTTCTTCGACAATATCAAGTTCTTTTTTCGCCTGTTCTATCCTTCTGTCAAAGTCGGCTACTCCTGCTATTTCATCTATGATTTTGCGCCTTTCATTAGCGCTTATATTAATAATATTGGTAACATCACCCTGCATCATAACGTTATAGCAGCCCGGTGAGATGTTATATTTTGATAATTCATCGTGAATATCTGTGAGTGTGGAAACTTTGTCGTTAACGTAATAACTGCTGACGTAACCGTTAGATGATTTTTTGATTTTTCTTGTTATAGAAAACGGCTCTGTACCGTCTTTTTTTGCAAAATAAACTTTAACGCTGGCGTCATTTCTTTTATTATGTGTGTTTATCAGGTGAAAAATCTTTTCAGCACGAAGTGTTCTTGAGGTCGACAGACCCAGAGCAAATAAAATACCGTCTATAATATTGCTCTTTCCAGAACCGTTTGGTCCCGAAACCGTCGTAAATCCTTCAAGAAAAGGGATTTCTGTCTTATTGGCAAAAGACTTAAAATTGTCTATTTCAATTTTGCTGATGTACATCCAGAAATATCGCTGACTTTCCCCTTAACACAACACCGATTATTCAATAAATTGTTTAGTGAACATATATAAGAATTACACTATATGTAGAGTGAGTTGTCAAGAATTTTAAGCAATTTTTATAAACAATGAAAATATTATGCATATTTGAAAAATATTTGATATTATAAAGTATAGTTATATTTTTAATTTAAATAAATATAGTAAAAATATTCTTTGAGAGAAGCATAATTTATGTCATCAGACCCGTATAACAAAAATACAGAACCAGTTAATCATGAAACAATAATAAAAATAGAAAAAGATTCAGATTTTGAATCTCTTCATATTATCAAAGAGAAAGCAATTTGGAGAGCCTTATTTGCAAATATAGGCATAGCAGGAATAAAACTGGGATGCTGGTACGTGAGCAAAAGCTCGGCAATGCTTTCAGAGGCTATTCATTCGGCAGCAGACGGCTTTAATAGTGTTTGCCTGTTAGTTGGACTGAAAAGAGGAAGCAAACCCGCGGACAGGTTTCATCCTTTCGGATACGGACTTGAAGCAAATGTATGGGCGATTTTTGCCAGTATATTTATGCTTGCAGGTACGGCTGTTTCTTTGTATAAAGGCTGGTCAAAGCTTTTTATAACTCATCACAGCGAAATCCAGCTGCTTAATAACTATCCTTTAATTGCTATAACTTTAACAGGAAGCATTTTATTTGAACTGTGGGCGGTTCTTAGTGCAAGCAAAGCCGTAATATCAGAAGCAGAAATCACGGCTGACAGCCCTATTGATGTTTTTTTAAAATCCATAAAATGCATAAACCAAATAAAAAGTCCTACTACAAAATTTGTCTGGTACGAAGACACTGCTGCTTTAACGGGTGCAATAGTTGCTTTAATTGCTTTAACAATAGCAAAATTTTATACAGAAGCGCAGTTTTCATACATTCCTGATGCTATAGCCTCCATAATAATAGGTTTTATGCTTTTAGGACTTGCTTTTTATTTGCTTCGCTATAATGTAAACTTTCTTACAGGGACTTCTGCAAAACCTGATATTGAAGCAAACATAAAACATATTGCCGAGATGACAACAGGAGTTTCACATGTTCTTGACCTGAAAACAATGGATATGGGGTCATCTGGTTTAATTATTAATATGGGAATTGAAGTTGATCCCGAAATTCAGGTTAAAGAAGCTGATGATATTGCCGATAAACTTGAGCTTAAGCTAAAAGAAAAAATTAAAAACGTTTCCCATATTACAATAGAAGTTCAGGCAAGTGATGCTGAAGATGACTGGCAAGATAAATTTAAGAAATTAATTGAAGATGGCAAAAAGATCGAGATTTTAACGCCCAAAGAAGCCAAAATGCTCTCTAAATTCTTTGATTTTACCAATACTGTAGTTGATGAAATTATGATTCCAAGAACTGACGTTAAGTTTATAGACACAGAAGCTACTGTTGATGAACTCATGGATGTTATTATTTCATCGGGACACACCAGAATCCCTGTTTATGAAGAAAATATCGATAATATTATCGGTATTATTAATGCAAAAGATGTTTTAAAAGCTATAAAAAATTGTGAAGACAAGAACTTGATTCAAATAAAAGACCTTGTTCGAGAAATTACAATTGTTCCCGAGAATAAATCAATAAGCAGTATGCTTAACGAATTTAATTTAAATAAATCGCAAATTGCGGCTGTGGTAGATGAACATGGCGGAGTTGCAGGTATTGTAACCGTAGAAGATGTTCTCGAAGAAATAGTAGGCGAAATTTGGGATGAATATGACGTTCAAATTCCTGAAATAACAAGGATTGATGATAAAACAATAAGTGTTTATTCAAAAATGGATATTTATGATTTGAATGAAAGATTCGGGCTTGACCTTCCTACAGAAGATTTTCAGACAATAGGCGGATATATATTCGGTTTGCTTGGCAGAGAGCCGGAAATAGGCGATGAAGTTGAAGCTAATGATATAAAAATGAAGGTCGAAAACATGGATGGGCATAAAATTGTCAGAGCCATTTTATACAAAGAAGACGGCCTTATAGACCAGTTTGCCTCAGAAGAATAATTATAAAAAATTTTCTATGCCAAAATATATATTTTTCTGCTTTTTATAGATTTTTTAACATTCTTTAATATCTTTGAGGCAGCTTGTCCGTGGGTTAATCCATCTTCCTCGAGAGATTTTATAGCAAGCTTGAATTGCTAGATAGCCAAACTAAGCTCTAAGTGTTGCAGTTTGATTGTGAATTCATACAATAAAAAATAACAAAGCCATTGTGGATTAATTAATTTATATTCTTAATAATGTTAACAGTTCGGCTTATAAATTCAAAAAATATAGACAAACAGCTTTATTCGGTGTCTAATTTATACTAAATGAGGAATAACTCGGAGGGTAAGAAAATTAAAGTTTCATTTCCACATATGGGAACTATTTATATAGTAATAGCATCTTTAATCCGTTCACTCGGAGGTGAGGTAGTTATCCCCCCCAAAACAAGCAAAAAAACATTATCTATAGGGACTCAATACAGTCCTGAAGCAATTTGTCTTCCTTATAAACTGCTTCTCGGCAATTACATCGAAGCTATAGAACATGGCGCAGAAGCTGTAATAATGATTAACAGTCCCGGTATTTGTCGGCTTGGCGAATATAGCACATCAATCAGAAATGCTCTTGATGATCTGGGATACAAGATAAAATATATAGATTTAGACCTTTACAAAGGCAAGTTTGCCGAAATGATGAAATGTTTGAAAATGGTAACAGGAAATTCTAATCTGCTTACCATTGCTAACGGTTTGAACATTGCATTTAACAAAATTTTCGTACTTGATAATCTCGATAGCATCCTTTCTCATTACAGAGCAAGAGAATTTGAGTATGGAGAATCAGAAAGAGCATATAATAAAGCTTTAAAATGGATCGATGAAGCTTCTACAAAAAAAGAACTAAAAGAAGCACACATACTTGCAATGCAGGAAATTAAAAAAACTCCTATAGATAAAGAAAAAGAAATATTAAAAGTTGATCTTACGGGAGAAATTTTTATGGTTCTTGACTCTTTTTCCAATCAAAATCTCGAAAGAGAACTCGGGAAACTCGGCGTTGAAACAAAAAGAAGCATGAATCTTAGCGGATGGCTCAAAACAGCAATAATTCCAAAATTTATGAGAAAAGAAGAAACTCATATCGAAAGAGCCTTTAAATTTGCAAAACCTTACCTTTTAAGAGATATAGGCGGAGATGCAATAGAATCAGTGAGTGACGTGGCTTATGCCACAAGCAAAGGCATTGACGGGATTATACATATAAGCCCTTTTACTTGCATGCCGGAGATTATGTCGCAGAATATTTTCCCGAGAATGAGGGAAGATGGTTCAATTCCTATTCTTGCACTTGTACTTGACGAGCAAACAGGCACAGCAGGATTTGTAACAAGGCTCGAAGCGTTTGTTGATCTCATCAGAAGAAGAAAGCTGGTTATGAGCTAAACCTTCCTGACGGGGTTTATATGCACATATAATGCTTTAAAAAAGAAATCCCTATAAAGATTGCGTATTCGTATTTCAGCCCTTATTAATAATATTTAACTTCAACTCTGTCTACAGACGGTGTTAAATTTTCTTCTGTCGACATTAATTCAACCGCAAAATCAAGAAAAGCTTCTCCGATTGGCAAAGGATAATCTTTTAACCCTTTTATGATTTCCGCAGAGGTATTGCCGATTGCGGAAAAATTAATATTTTCAAATCCCGAATCAGTATTGACCTGAATCCAACCTGTTCCATCCCATTTTTCCCAGGTTGCTCTGCCGTCAAAGGAAACCAGCCATCTTATTTTAGTATTTGCAGGTTCTTTATAATTAATATCGAAAGAATAAATTTTATTTTTTATGTAATCAATATTATTATCTTCACCTGTTGTTAAAAGAGATTTAAAAAGAACTTCAGGCTGTTTTTTCTGCAAAATTATATTTTTATCGGGAATAGCAGAAGCCAAATCTGTATTTGCCGATACTTCAACAGCTGCTTTGTCAGGGTTGCCTTCTTTATTTTTTATATCTGCTTGCAAATTATTTGTTTTGTCTTTTTTGAAAATTGGAAAGAGTTTTTTCTCAGGTTTAACATCAGGATTTTCTGTTTGTGTTGTATCCTCATAATTTTTGTCGGAATCAATACTTACTGAAATTGCTTCTTCGTCTTTTTTATTTGCGGCAATCGGCAAAACGGGATTTGTTGCCAAAGAAAGTCCTGTTTTGTTAAATACTGCTTCGGCAGAAAGATTTTGGATAATAACAAAATAAGGTTTTTCCGCGGAATTAAATTCGTAAGTTTTAGAAGTAAAGATTTGGCAAGCCATACTGTTTTTATCGGTCATGCAGGTTTGGATTACACTGTCTACAATGTTATCCACATCTTTATCGTAATAATTTTTGAGTTTTTTATACATCACAGACTTGCCTGTGTTTTTAGCACTGGATTTCATGGCAAGATAATTTTTTATACTATAAGATTTTCCAAGAATTTCGCAATTTGAGCTGTTTTCTATACACCTGTTAATTAAAATATCGCAGGCTTTTTCGCCGCCTTTGCTGCAAATATTTCCCAACATTGACAGGATTTCTTCTGAATGAACCCCGTCATCACTGTAAAAAATTAATTTTTTACAAAAACCTGTTTGATCATTTGAACATTTTTTAATTACTCTTTTGCATGCCGGAGAATTCAGATCAGAAGCATTTTCATCTATGACACATCTGATAATATCTTTACCTGTTGCATTTTCTGCATTTTGATTTCTGACATAATTCGCGGTTATTCCGATAGTCGCACCCCAAATAATTAGCAGTGCAACTGTTTTTAATACAGAAATCTTTTTTGAAGATTCAGAATTTTCATCAATTTGCATATATTAGACCTTTTCAAACACGCAATAATATTAAACTAAAACGAGTTTATATTTTCAAAAACTCATCGTTTCCAAAAATAACGCTCCTACTAACGAATACCGCTTTTCTGCCGGTTGTTAAAATCCCGAATTTATTTTTGAAGCGGTATAGAGTTGTTGAATTTTATTCTATACTAAAATAGAGAGAACTAGAATATGTTTTTGAGGAAAAATGGAATTTACGCATAAAACTGTACTTTTAAACGAAGCCGTAGATGGTTTAAACTGCGAGAGAAAAAAGTTATATATTGATGCAACAGCCGGAGGTGGCGGTCATTCAAGTGAAATAGCAAAAAAAATTGGCACAGAAGGGCAGCTTCTCGCTTTTGATGTTGATGAAGATGCTATAAAAGCAGCTTCAGAAAAATTGGCGGGATTTTCAAATACCCGAGTCATAAAATCAAGTTATACCCAGATCCCGCTTGCTTTAAAAGAATTAGGAATAAAAAAAATCACAGGAGGGGTTTTATTTGACCTCGGTGCGTCTTACCACCAGCTTACAACGCAGGAAAGAGGATTTAGCTTCATGAAAGAAGCTTATCTTGACATGAGATTCAACAAAGAACAATCTTTAACGGCTTATGAAATAGTAAATAAATATAAAGAGTCAGATATTGCTGATATTCTTTTTAAATATGGAGAAGAAAGATTTTCCAGAAGAATTGCAAAAAAAATTATTGAAAAAAGAAAAGAAAAACCGATTGAAACAACCACAGAACTTGCAAATATTGTAAAAGCTTCAGTGTCTTTTCAAAAAAATGGTCTTCATCCGGCAACAAGAGTTTTTCAAGGACTGAGAATAGCTGTCAACAGGGAACTTGAAGTTATTGAAACAACCCTGCAACAAATCATTCATTTATTAGATAAAGATGCTAGAATAGTTGTTATAAGTTTCCACTCTTTGGAAGACAGGCTTGTAAAAAACATATTTAAACAGTACAGCACTGACTGTTTATGTCCGATGGAACAGCTTATTTGTTCATGTGAGCCTAAAAAATTAAAAATCCTTACGAAAAAACCTTTAACTCCTTCTCTTGAGGAGTTAAAAGACAATCCATCCGCCAGAAGTGCAAAAATGCGTATAGCCGAAAAAATATAAAAAGGAAAAAGAATGGGTGCCGTAAATATATTTGGACAAAAACCAAAAAAGAACGGTTTATCAAAAAAATCTGTTATAAAAGGAGATTTTTCTTCTTATAAAATAAATTATAGAGAATTAAGAATATATAAATTCAATAAATTCTTGGGTTTTTGTCTGTTAATTCTTGCATTTCTTTCAGTAGCAAGCTACATGGCAACTGTTTCACGAGAATTTATTGTTAAAGATATCCACACTAAAACAAATCAAATTTATTATGAAAATATCGACCTTCAAAATAAAGTTGATAACCTTAAATCTTTCTACGCAATTGATAACAAAGTTTCAAAAATAAATTTTCTTAAAAAAGCTGATAAAGTTATCGAAGTAAAAGTTGTAAATAACACCAACACCCCGAAAATTCAGAATAAAATAGGAAAACATAACTTAAAACAGGTTCCGGCAGGGTTTTAAAGATGAAATATCTATTCCAGCTAAAATCTAAAAAGTATGACAGATGGTCAATTATCATACAAGGTTTATTGTTTTTATTTGCGTTAATAATTATAGCTAAACTTTTTTTTATACAAATAATTCAAGGGAATGAACTCAAAAACAAAGCAAGTGAAAACAGACAGTCTGCAAGAGATTTCAGTTTTCGCGGAGAAATAGTAGACCGTAACGGAATCAGGCTTGCAGGCGATACAACACTTTATGATATTTATGCACACCCTCAATATTATAATAAAAAAACTAATCTTGATTTAATAGCTTCCATACTTTCACCTGCTTTAAAGCAATCCAAAAAAGAATTAAAAGAAAAATTGAGCCATTATACAGAATCAACTATTTCTATAGCTAAAAATGTTAGTATGGAAGTCGTTGAAAAAGTTATCAGACCTGAAATATCAAAAAACGAAATTAGAGGGCTTGACTTTGTAAGGAAAAACACTCGTGTTTATCCTCAGGGGAATTTAGCTTCGCACATTTTAGGGTATATAAATTCTGATGCAAATTTGTCGGCAGGGGTTGAAAATACAGGACGAAAAAATCTTGAAAAAACGCCCGAAATTAAGCCTATAGAATACGACGGCAGAGGGAATGTCATTTATGATCTGAATACTAATCCAAAAATCGTAACAACTCCGCTAAAAGGCTCTAAATTGTGCTTAACTATTGATTCTGCGATTCAGCACACAGCCGAAACCGAACTCAAAAAAATGATAGACAAAACAAGAGCAGAAAAAGGTGCTGTAATTATTCTATTGCCAAAAAGCGGTGAAATTCTCGGTTTTGCGGTATATCCAACATATAATCCGAACAAATATAACAAATTCAACGCATCAATAGTAAAAAATTGGGCATTAAGCGATGTATATCCACCCGGTTCAACTTTTAAAATCCTTACAGTTGCTTCAGCGCTTGAAACAGGAGCAATCACAAAAAATGAAACTGTACTGGATACAGGAAAAGCAAAAATACAGGGCTGGACAATTCAAAATTATGATTATGCAAAGCGACCTTACCCCGGTATAATTGATTTAAAAACTCTCTTTGTCCACAGCAGCAACATTGGAAGCCTTAGAATATCGCTCAAAATACCTCCCTATCAACATTACAAGATGCTAAAACTCTTTGGGATAGGTCAAAAAACAGGCATAGACCTCCCCGGAGAATCAGCAGGAATTTTCCCTCCACCAAACACATGGAGTGAATCAACACACGCTTCAATGGGGTACGGCTACGGTATAGCTTCTACACCGATCCAGATTGCTTCAGCAGTTGCTACTATTGCAAATAAAGGTGTTTGGGTAGCCCCGCATGTTATAAAATACATGAGTGAAGAAGAATATCACAATAAAATAAAAGCAAGAAGAGTGTTGTCAGAAAAAACAGCCGCCGATTTAACAGAAATTCTTGCTGAAAGTATAGAAGCAAGTGAAGCAAAATCAGGAAAAATTCCTAAATACAGGGTTGCAGGCAAAACAGGTACTTCAAAAAAACCTAATGCCAATGGAATAGGCTATTCAAACGGAATTTACACCTCTTTTGCCGGATTTTTCCCGGTAAAAAATCCACAAGTATTAATTATGGCAGTAGTAGACAGCCCAAAAACAGGAAATTCATGGGGAAGTACCGTGGCAGGTCCTGTGTTTAATGCTGTAGCTATTGAGGTAGGAAGAGTCCTCCACCTTGAACCTGATAAAAAAGACACTGACGATAACAAAAAAGAATAGCTTCTTTCAATGGCAGAATGGGGAAAATAATGACTGACAAACTAAATCAACTTATAGAATATCTTAAACCCGAAGAAATATATAACCTGAATGAAGATAATAATATAGAAATTACGGGAGTTTCTTTTAATTCTAAAACTGCAAAACCAGGCAACATCTTTGTTTGCATAAAAGGAGAGCATTCAGACGGTCATAATTTTGCAAAAAATGCTGTCGATAATGGTGCAGTTGCAATAATTTCCGAAAAAGAATTACCGGAAACAGATATTCCTGTATTAATAGTAAAAGATACAGAGCTTGCGCTTGCTCAAACAGCAGCCTGCTTATATGATTTTCCCTCTAAAAAAATAAATTTAATCGGAATTACGGGGACAAACGGAAAAACAACAGTAACACACCTTATACAAAATATTTTCGAAAAAGCCGATTTAAAATGCGGTCTTATCGGAACACTTGGAAACAGGTATTCTTCAACTGATACATATATTTCAAGCGGACATACAACGCCTCAGGCAAGCGATTTACAAAAAGTTTTCAGGGATTTTCTTGATAAAGACATAAAAAATGCAGTAATGGAAGTAAGTTCACATTCCATAGAACAGCACCGCATAGCTGAATGTACTTTCAAAGGAGCTATCTTAACCAATCTTACTCAGGATCACCTTGATTATCATATTACTATGGGGAATTATTTCCTTGCTAAAAGCAAATTATTCAGCACTCTGGAAAATAATTCCGAAAGTTATGCGGTTATTAACAGAGATGACAGCTATGCAGAAAGATTTATAGAAGCCACACCTTCTAATGTAAGAATATTATCCTATGGAATAAATAACAAAGCTGATGTTATGGCAGAAAATATTGAATTTTCTGTGTACGGCTCAAAATTTACCTGTATAACTCCTTTCGGGTCTAAAGAAGTAAATCTCCAAATGACGGGGATGTTTAGTATTTATAATGCACTTGCGGCTATCAGTGCAGGTCTGTCGGAAAGAATTCATTTAAATACCTGTGTAGAAGCACTTGAATCAACACCTTCTGTGGCGGGAAGATTTGAAGTGGTAGCAAGAAAACCGCTTATAATCGTTGATTACGCTCATACTCCGGACGGGCTGGAAAATGTATTAAATACAGCAAGAGAAATTGTCCCGCATAACGGGAAATTAATATGTGTTTTTGGATGCGGAGGCGACAGGGATGCAACAAAACGTCCTCAAATGGGTAGAATTGCAGAAACTCTTTCCGATAAGGCAATAATAACTTCTGACAACCCTCGTTCTGAAGACCCTCAGCAAATTATTACCGATATTTTGTCTGGAATAAAGACTTTGAATTCAAGAAAAATCCTTGTTGAGGTTGATAGAGGTGCTGCTATAGAAACAGCTATAAGAATTTCAAGTGAAAATGATGTAATTCTTCTTGCAGGAAAAGGGCATGAGGATTATCAAATATTAAATAACGAGACTATTCACTTTGATGACAGGGAAGAAGCAAAAAAAGCCCTTGAAAAAGCCCTTAATAAATAATCTGCACATAAACACACCGTGTGCGAGGTTTGTTGTCAAAATCTATCAAAACTATCTGCTGCCATGTCCCGAGAATTAATTCGTGATTTTTTACGGGAAAAGACTGTGAATTTCCGATCATAGATGCCCTAATATGAGAAAAACCATTGCTGTCATTCCATGTTTGGTCATGATGATATGTTTTATTCATTGGAACGATTGCCTCAAAAGCTTCAGGAATGTCTTTTAACAAACCCGGTTCGTATTCAATAGTAGTAATAGAAGCCGTACTTCCAGCAACATATACCATAACCTGCGCCTCTTTATGATCATGATTTTTAATAATTTCTTTTATTTGCTCAGTTATATCAACAATAGCTGTAAAGCCTTTAGTTGTGAGATTAAATCTTTCTGTAATAACAGGCATATACTACCTCTCAATGATTACAGGGTTTGAAAAAATCCATGGTCTATTTTTATATCGAACTTCAAGTCTGTATTTACCTGTTTTTAAGTCGCTCATTTGGAATTCATAAGTAAATACATCTTTAATAACTTTTCCATCAAGAAGAATTTTTATATTTCCTTTTTTAGGGAGTTTTACAGTTAATATGTTTTCTTCGCTAAAAGTTATTTTATCTCCTGAAAAAGCTTTTTGAGTGCTGTTTTCTATATAAAAGCCTATTTCATCGGATTTTTTGCTCCAAATACGGTTTATTATTATATTATTACCACCTCTTAAAGCATCATATATTTGTTTTTTTGCTTGATTAAAGTCTGAAGATAATTTTTCCTCCAGATAAATATAATTTGTAATGGTTTTGAAAGAATCATTATAAGAAAATATTTTAAGATGAAAGGATTTAAACAAATAGTGTTTTAGTGCATGCGCATCAAGACTGCCAATAGCAGGAAATATCTCGGGACTATCATTGTTTAATCTGTCCCACCAGTTAAGCACCTTCTGTGTAGGACCTTTTAATAAATGATTTTTAAATAAATAATGGTGAAAACCTTGTTTCGGATCAAATTCATCACCCCAATCTGATAAATAATTCCAGATTTCCAGTCCTTGAAAACCTTTTATTTCCCAATCAGTCCATATCAAAGGAGGCATGTTATGTTTTCTGCTTGTGCTTTCATCAGGATGAGCAATAAAGCCAAAACCGCCTTGCTTTGTAACCTCATCAATGACTTCCTGCGGTGTTAAATTCGCAGAAATTGTTTGTTGAATATCAAATGCAAGATAATGGTTGCTTGAAGGAGGGCTTATTTCTTCTCCGACAATAACAGCTAAACCGTCATACCAGCCTTCTTCTTTTAAACCGATAAGATTGTTATGGTCTGTTATTATTATCCATTCAAGTCCTGCTTTTTTAGCAGTTTTTGCTATTTGTTTTATTGTGCTTGTTCCATCTGAATAAGTTGTATGTATATGAGTTGCGCCCTTGCTTATAGTTTTCATTTTTTCCTGTCTTTATATTTTTAAATAACTTTTTGCCCCTTCAAACATTGAATCAAGCAATAAACTGTTTGCCATTATATCAATGCCTCCTAGCAGCAAATATTGCTGCATTCTGGATTGCCAGTACGGATAAATTTCTTTTGGAGAAATACCCAGAGCCGCTGCTATGGAAGAAAGGTAATTCCAATCTAACGGAAGCGGTTCAGCTCCTCTCCATAAGTCTACTATTTCTACCCTTTTTTGTCTTGGAAATTTTTTTATTAACTGAAGATTTGTCAATTCTGCCTTTTTTTGTTTTTCTTTAAGAAATTGTAAACCTTTATCTATTAATTTAGGCTCTTCTGAAATTTTGTATTCAGGAAATTCATCAGGAGAAAGGCTCATAACCAGAGCGATTCTTTCTAAAGTTGTTATTCTTGTTGAAAAAGGAATAGTATTGTCTATAAGGCTGTAAACATAAGACAGAGTTACACCGATCATTTCAGCAAAATCTTTTTTATGAAGATCAGTTGATTCCAAAAAATCAACAAGTCTTTTGCTGCTTTCACTTGTAGATATCTGGATTCCTTGAGTTCTAGCGGACATTTTCTCCCTCCATAACCATTAAAAATCAAATTTTTTTATACCACATCAAACTTATTATTTTAATATTAAGTTTTTATACTAAAATGTAGGTAATTTAAATTGGTTAGTGGAATTAATTTTTAATTGACTTAAATAAAATTCTTGTAATAAAAATCTGATTTAGCATAAGAATTATATTACAAAAGCAATGTGCAAAAATACCATTCTAAGATGAAGTAAATTAAATGAAAATAATAGCCGGTCTGGGAAATCCAGGTGAAAAATATAAAAACACAAGACATAACATAGGTTTTATGGCGACAGAAGCTCTTGCTTCCGGTCATAATATTAAAGGCACTTTTAGCACTAAGTTTAATGCTATAATCGGCAAAGGGATGATTAATAAAGAAGAAGTCATTATTGTTCAGCCTTTAACCTACATGAATCTTTCAGGGGAAGCGGTTTCTAAAATTATGAACTGGTATAAAGTTGATCTTGCCGACTTATTTGTCGTTTTTGATGATGTAAGTCTGGATATAGGCAAGATAAGACTTAGGGAAGAAGGTTCTGCAGGAAGCCATAACGGCATAAAATCAATAATATCGTGCTGCGGCGGACAAAAATTCCCCCGACTTAAAATCGGAATAGGACCCAATCCGGGTGAGCATTTATGGGCATCTTACGTACTTGAAAAATTTACTGATGAAGAATCAAAAATTCTCAAAAAAATAATTCCTTTAAGCGTAGAGGCTATGGAAGATTACCTTTTAATGGGTATAAATTTTGCCCAAAATAAATATAATGGTATTAGTGTTATATAATCTAAATTTTTTGTTTTTTATCATCCATACCTGATAAGGAGACACGGAAGATGGAAATTTTTGTCAGATCAGCGCTGGAGTCTGATATAGAAAAAATAAAGCCTTATCTTGATGAATACGGGCTTGATAACGAAAATCTTGATTATCGCCGGTTTTTTGTAGCTGAAATCCTAAACGAGTTAGCCGGGTTTGGAAGAATTAAACAATACGGTAATATCTGTGAAATTGCATCAATAGGTGTTATAGAGCAATTTAGAGGAACTGGTGTCGGACGAAAAATAATAGAAAAGCTTATAGATATTGCACCTTCAGAAGAAATTTGGCTAACTACTATTATCCCTGAGTATTTTGAACAATTTGGTTTTCTGAAAGAAGAAAATATCCCTGATGAAATACTTTTAAAGTGCGAAAGAGTCTGCGGCAAAGTAAACAAAACAGCACAGAATTCGCACTTTATGTGTTATAGGAAAACAAATTCCTTTAAATACACTAAACCTACTTTACATAAAAAACTCTTGTTGCTATAATAAAAATCAAATGTTCCTCAGTAGCTCAATGGCAGAGCATTCGGCTGTTAACCGAAGGGTTGCTGGTTCGAGTCCAGCCTGGGGAGAGATTTTCCAAAATAGCGTCCTTATCGGTTTCAAATCCGCTCTGGGCGTTATTTTTTTGAGTTCGATCGGAGTTTTTTGAAAGATTTTCTAAATTAACGGTTTCTGCTAAACAACTGAATACGGAATTAAGCTCTATGCTTAGTTCTTTGTCTTTATATACAGAGTTCGAACACACTAAATTTAAGATATTTCTCTTTTCTTCATTGTTTGCTCCTAAAAACAATGAGTGAGCATCTTTACAGAACTCAAGAATACGGTTCGAGCTCTCATAGAATTTATTATCACTATTGTTTAATATTTTTAATTTATTTATTAATTCGTCCTTTTGCTCATGCCACGAGGTGTTTTTTTCTTTCCAAAATTCGTTTGAGATGTTGCCATCCACCTTATCAATATAAGCCTGCTCAATTCGTTTCTGTAGCGTTTTAATTTGTCTTTCAATGGATTCCGTTGTTTCTTCATTATAAACATTTTTTTGTTTATGAAGTTCTTTTATAGAACCCATTATTTTAACAATTAAATCTTCAGATATTTTTATGCCTTTTAATACCTCAACAAAGTTTTCTTCAATATCTTTTTGTCTTACATAATCTTTCTTGCAATTTCCGCCATGGTTTCCTGTGCAATGATAATAAATATATTTTTCTTTTTTAAGTTCCGCAGTTAAAAAGCAACCGCAATGACCACATTGAATGAAATTTGTGTAAGGAAACTCCACATCATGAGATCGAACTTTTCTCGGGTCTCTTAATTTGGATTGAACAAGATAAAACAATTCTGAACTGATTATTGATTTATGATTAGCATTTTCATAACGTTTACCTTCATATTCAAAAACACCTGTATAAAAAATATTTTTTAATAAGTTTTCTATTGAACTTTTAGCATATTGCAAGCCCGCAGGAGTTCTAAAACCATCTTCATATAATTTTCTAGCAAGTCTTGTTAATGAATAGTTTGCGGTAGCATATAATTCAAAAGCTCGTTTAATATACATAGCTTTTTGTTCATCCAAGACAATTATTTTTTTACCTGATTTATCAGTTATGTTTTTATAGCCCACAGGCGCTTTACAAGGGAAATTTCCTTGAGCTGCTTTCTCTCTTAAGCCTTTCATTGTTTCTTCTTTTAAATTATCAATATAATTTTTTGCCATTAAAACCTTAATCCCATCCTTAAATATTACTTCACCACATGAATGACAAAATTTTTGAGTTAATCTGTTTATTTCTTGTACCATTTTTTGTTTACTCCTTCTTGTTTTTTAATTTATTACTCTCCTACTCCTGCTTGCATTATTTTATATTTTTGATGTATTGCATCAATTATTTTTATTTGACAAGTAAATTTATTCCTGACCATAGCAGCAAAGCTATTTTGTGAATCAACTTCTCCAACATAGATATAAATTTTTTCTTCTGGTTTGTATTTATCACTTAACAATACAGAATCGCCATTTTTATCCTCGTAAGGAAGAAATTTGGCTGTAGATGGGGATAACAACAGGTTTCTAATTTCATTTTCACAAGCAGGTTTAACAAGAGAACTATCTTCTATATATTCATCTCGGGCATTACCTTGATCTATTTCTTTCGGACTTTGTGACGCTACTTGAACTATTGAAACAACGATGCAAAAAACAAATAAAATTAAAAATACCTTTAAACAGCCAAATGGTTTCTTTTCGTTTGTACTATTTTTTGATTGTCCGACTCCGCACTTGACACAAATTTCAGCTTCTTTAAAAATTATTGCTCCACATTCATGACAAAATTTTTGAGTTTGTCTGTCGATTTCTTCTACCATAAGTTATTCCTCGTACCCTTTAACACATTACAATATTAAATAGTAAAAATATTATTGTCAATTTTTTATTGAATTATAAAGCCTATATATTGTAATTATTAATCTGGTATATAAACATAGTTGTAATTTTACCTTAATTCCAATAGCAATTGAATACGGATAGAATTTGATTAACTAACTTTTAGCTAAATCAATATGGTTAAGGTGAAACTATGGATTTAAAACCTGATATTCCGTTTTATTCTATATCCCAAACAGCAACGCTTGTTGGTGTTACTGCTGACCGTTTAAGAACTTATGATGAAGAAGGATTAATAAAGCCATATAGAAATCCGAAAAACAAACGATTATATTCACAAAATGATATTACTTATCTCAAATGTATCAGAAAATTTATACATGAATATGGCATTAGCATTAAAGGGTTGAAGCTGTTATTAGAACTTATGTCCTGTTCTGAATTATTAGCAAAAGTTTCTGATAATCCGGCATGTGAAAGTTGCGGAATTATTTCTTGCCGCATTTTGTACAAAAATTCGAATTTTCAATAAATTTAGAACCACATTGATTACAATATACTTGAGTTTGCATATTAAGTTTAATCTCCTTTTAATGTAAAAAGCCTAATGCGCTCATTAATCCTAAAATTCCCAAACAAACCAAACATGCCAAAGCACAAGCATTTTGTGCAATATTCTCGTTATTACTTGTATTTACAGATTGATTAGTATAAGTGTTTCTGGCTTCCGCCCTTATCCTTTCTTCTGCATAAATTCTTTTGATTTCTTCTTGGCTTAATGATGACTTTTTAACTATATTTTTTTCTTGTTCAAATTTCACTTTTTTTCCACAATTACTACAAAATTCATCGTCAAAAAGAAGTTTTGTTCCACAAAAATGACAATATTTTAAATTATTTTCATTACTCATAAGAGAATCCTTTTTTATAATTTTTTCAAAAAGTTGTCTGCCAGTCTTCTTATTAATATTTATTTACTTAATAACATAATTGAACAGAGCCATAAGGATTTACTGTAGTTGCACTATCCATAAACTTCTTATCTTTATACATTTTTACGTTTATTTTTCCACGTTCTGTATCTTTATTAACCATAATAGATAAAATTGACCCTTTGAATTTAAATGTTGATGGAACTTTTCCATTAATATTTTCTGCTTTAGAGCCACCGTTTGCTTGAGATAAAGAATATCCAAATGTAAAAGGTAATCCACTAGTACCCGTTACAACAACCACATATTCTTTGTTCTCGGGAAACCCTAAAAATGCTGACGCTATTTTAATTGAACTAAATAATATAAATATTGATAAAAATAAAATAGATAAAATTTTTTTCATTTTAAAGTCACTTTCTGTTTTCGCCTGATAAAACAAAAAAGCCCCTTAAAAAAGAGGCTTTCATAAACTACTACTATTAATTATTAAAAACTATTTCTCTGTCAGTTTTAATCTGAACAATTGAACCCGCAGGAATAATAGTGTCTTTTCCTTTTGTTAATCCCATATAGAGAAGCACCGGTAAGAAGATGCAAACTATAACATGAGGTACGAATGAACTACTATCTGGGTCGAATCTATCCACACCCTTTTTCTCTACAATATTTGATACAGGAATGATTTTTCCACTTGCCAAGCTAATAGATGTTAACTGAATACCTACTCTTCCACTTGTTCCGAAATAAGTTTTTGGTTCTACAGAAGATATTACACCTTTAACATGTGAGCCTGTTGGAATAACTACGGCATCATTAACACTAACATCATCTGCAACATCAAAATTCACTTTTTGACCAACAACGCTATCTTTTGAAGATAATTGGGTTTTAACAACTAGATTAAGTACGGTTCCTGGGTCTAAAACCAATTCTTTTGCCATAGAGATTGGACATACGAACACATTGACGAGCGTTACCAGTAAACCAGTAACAAGAGCTTTTTTAAACATAATAAATCCTTTCCTTAAACACACTCATAAACGTTACTTCTACTAAGAAATGACAAGCTTTTTGAGTTAATCTACCAATTTCTTGTACCATTTTTTATTTCCCTCTTTCTTTCCATTTTTTCTAAAAAAGTTGTTGATAGATTAAAGGTTGTCTGTCAGTCCTCGATTTTGTATCTTAAATTTATCACAATAACAAGATGAATGACAATGCTTTATCTAACTTTGGTAAAAAAGTTAAACAATTGAGAGAAGAAAAAGGCTGGTCGCAAGAGAAGCTTGCTTTGGATATAGAAGTGGACAAGTCTTATATCGGCAGAATTGAGCGTGCAGAACGTTACCCGAATTTAAAAACAATAATAAAATTAGCCGATGCGTTAAACGTTCAGGTTAAAGATTTATTTGATATTTAAAGTATGTAGTTTTGAATCTACAGTCTTTTCAAATATGTTATAATTTTCGGCGATATAATGACGCCTGTTATTCAGTTTTGAATCTACCGTCTTTTCAAATATGTTATAATTTTGGATTTTGTTTTTCAAGAATAGCTAAAGTTTTGAATCTACCGTCTTTTCAAATATGTTATAATTGTTACTACTCAGCAAAGATTAGCCGGCAGTTTTGAATCTACCGTCTTTTCAAATATGTTATAATTCATTCTCGCTTGACTACCGCCCTGAACTAGTTTTGAATCTACCGTCTTTTCAAATATGTTATAATCAGAAGTAACAGCAACCACACGAGATACAGTTTTGAATCTACCGTCTTTTCAAATATGTTATAATTTTAAAAGCAAGTGTTCAAAAGAGTCTATTGTTTTGAATCTACCGTCTTTTCAAATATGTTATAATACATATACAATTATTCAGCTAACCGGCATGTTTTGAATCTACCGTCTTTTCAAATATGTTATAATTCTTACAATATGCAAAGAAGCTTCCCTGAGTTTTGAATCTACCGTCTTTTCAAATATGTTATAATCTTTCGGGTTGAGATAACCACATGCCATCTGTTTTGAATCTACCGTCTTTTCAAATATGTTATAATTTTAGGTATGTCATTATCTCAAAGAAAATTAGTTTTGAATCTACCGTCTTTTCAAATATGTTATAATTTGTGGTACGAGATAGTCGGTTGAGTCATGTTTTGAATCTACCGTCTTTTCAAATATGTTATAATAAAAATTTTATTGAAACCTTTATTGCTATTGTTTTGAATCTACCGTCTTTTCAAATATGTTATAATGCCGAGAAATTCATCAAAAGGGATTATATTGTTTTGAATCTACCGTCTTTTCAAATATGTTATAATAATATTGCTTTAATTCATAAAATTTGTAATGTTTTGAATCTACCGTCTTTTCAAATATGTTATAATCTTCGTGTTGCGAATTATAGACACCACCGAGTTTTGAATCTACCGTCTTTTCAAATATGTTATAATACACCACCACCTTTTTGAGGCCAAGGAAGAGTTTTGAATCTACCGTCTTTTCAAATATGTTATAATGATTGCAAAATGAGTAAAGATATTTACACAGTTTTGAATCTACCGTCTTTTCAAATATGTTATAATCGAATTATGCCGACACAAGCAATATGCTCTAGTTTTGAATCTACCGTCTTTTCAAATATGTTATAATTGAAGGAAAAAAATATCACAGACCTGCTGTTGGTTTTGAATCTACCGTCTTTTCAAATATGTTATAATTAATCTTGGAAAAATCAATCATGCCGTAAAAGTTTTGAATCTACCGTCTTTTCAAATATGTTATAATTTTTGGTTAAACCTAACGTGCTATCTCCTTGTTTTGAATCTACCGTCTTTTCAAATATGTTATAATTTTAAGAGATATTACGCTTAGACTTTACAGTTTTGAATCTACCGTCTTTTCAAATATGTTATAATATGAAAAATCTCCTCTGCTCTTCGTCTTGGTTTTGAATCTACCGTCTTTTCAAATATGTTATAATTTTTGGAAATAAAAACAAATTTTGTACCGAGTTTTGAATCTACCGTCTTTTCAAATATGTTATAATAACTTACTGAACACTGCCCGCGCAACTCGTGTTTTGAATCTACCGTCTTTTCAAATATGTTATAATAAATTTACAAGTGGAAAACATCAAAAGAATGTTTTGAATCTACCGTCTTTTCAAATATGTTATAATCAAGGTTGTCGGCTTAGCGATAAAAGATTTGTTTTGAATCTACCGTCTTTTCAAATATGTTATAATGATTCTCCACACGGCAGCCTGTTCAAATTTGTTTTGAATCTACCGTCTTTTCAAATATGTTATAATTTTTTGGCTGAACTTATTTGATGGACGACTGTTTTGAATCTACCGTCTTTTCAAATATGTTATAATACCTGAGGACGACCATATAGAAGATTTATTGTTTTGAATCTACCGTCTTTTCAAATATGTTATAATAATGTCATTTCGTTAAAATAAACGAAAACGGTTTTGAATCTACCGTCTTTTCAAATATGTTATAATTTTTAAAGCTGGGTAATAAATGGACGGATTGTTTTGAATCTACCGTCTTTTCAAATATGTTATAATTCATTGATTGATGACAACTCAAAAGCCGTTGTTTTGAATCTACCGTCTTTTCAAATATGTTATAATTTATCTTCTTTTCTTAATTGATAAAAAGCTTGTTTTGAATCTACCGTCTTTTCAAATATGTTATAATATGATATATTTGAATATATAACATATTTGAAAAGATGATATTATTCTTAACTGATATAGAAATAGATTAGCCCTCTGATACATTAAGGTATAAACGGTTAGTTTCATTTCTTAAAATATTTTAACATTAAGGCTTTTAAATTACCAGAAAGTCATTTGTTTTGGTGCTTTTTCTGTTGGATTTATTGACAGGAGTTACGCAAAGTAGAAAAATTTCATAAAAATACAATATCCTGATTTTTCTTTTTTTGAAAAGAATGTCAGGATATTGCTATGAAACATATATATACTTACAGAATGGCACTATTATCAACAGAAGGCAAATTTTCTTGCCATAGATCATCGTGCAAACTTGAAAATGTTAGCCATGATAAATTAACAAGATTTTTGTCAAAAGCAGATACAAATCAAGAAATAGATATAAATAGCCTGCCTCCAAACGGTACTTTAATCTATGATGACACCTCAATAAGCAAATTGTTTGCTAAAAATATTGAAGGTGTTAGATATGTATGGTGTTCATCACTTGGAAAGGCAATAAAAGGTTACACTTTAATTAAAATAATATACATATATGGTAACCAAATATACAATCTGGCAGATATTATCTGGCAAAAAGAAATGGGGACAAAGAATGAAGTAATTAGAGAAAAACTTATTGAATTTCACAGCAAAGGCTTAAAGCCTAAAATAGTTCTGTTTGACTGTGGATATATGGCTTGTAAAAGTGTAAATCTTATCAATTCATTGGGGTGGAAGTATTTAACAATATGCAAATCGAATAAAATATTTGAAAAACAGCAAATTCAAACACATAAATTTTTCGGTGGAAAAAGTTTGTATGGTAAGGCAAGAGGGATTTATCATCAAGTACAGATTGTCAAACACTACAACAGATACGTAATGACAAATCTAAATTGCAACATTAAAAGTCATTCAGGCTGGAATATATACCGAAAACGTTGGGTTATTGAGACAATTTTCAGAGATTTAAAGACTAATCTTCATTTACAGGAATGTTCTTCAAGAAGCTTAAAAGCACAAATTAACCATATTCAAGCTTGCATGGATGCTTTTTTATTCTTAAAAAACAAATATCGGGACCTTAAGAAATTTTATTGATTCTCCGATAAAAAAAGAAGAGAAAAATTA
>JBAWVS010000012.1 GCA_037147175.1 bacterium | reverse complement strand
GGAGAAAAGAGAATGGTTAACGTATACGAAGGCAATTTGACGGCAAAAGAAGGAAGATACGGCATAGTAATAGGTCGTTTTAACGAGTTTATCGGGTCAAAACTTCTTGACGGAGCGATTGACGCACTAAAAAGACATGGTTTGCCTGAAGAAAACATTGATATTGCATGGGTTCCCGGTGCTTTTGAAATTCCTTTTATTGCCAGGAAAATGGCTGATTCTAAAAATTATGACGCTGTAATTACCCTTGGTGCTGTCATCAGGGGAAATACACCGCATTTTGATTATGTAGCCTCCGAGGTTTCTAAAGGCGTGGCACAGGTTGGATTAAGTTCCTCTATTCCTGTAATATTCGGCGTTTTGACTGTGGATTCTATAGAACAAGCTATCGAAAGAGCAGGAACAAAGTCAGGCAACAAAGGTTCAGAAGCCGCCAAAACCGCTATCGAAATGGTAAACCTAATTGCCGCCATCGATAAGAAGTAAGTAATTTATAAAGTATTATTATTTTTTCACTACATAATATTAATAAAATTACCGGGCGTAATATATCCATTATCTACGATTTCATTTATATCATTATTCTTATGACGAACACAGCCATGAGATGCGTCTTTTCCCATTGACTCGGGATGATTTGTACCATGGAAAAATATACCTGTCGGCTTTGTATCACCTGACTTAGTATCTATAACCCTGTCATATAGAATATGCGGGCCAAATGCGTTTGGACTTTTCTTTGGTGTTGGTGTATCATCAGAAGTTTTATAAGGCGCACTGCCTATTCTCGTTATATATCTTACACCTGCCGGGGTAGGTGTAGTTGGCGCACCCACAGCGTCAGGAAATACTTTAATAAATTTGCCTTCTTCATTGTATATAAATGTTTTATGGGCTTTTCTATCAACTACAGCCTGCGCCAAGACATTTGTATTTTTAATCACCAGTTCAGGCGAAGGCGCACCATGTTTACTGTTAAAAATCTTTATATCCTCAGCCATATGAGAAGAATGTTCTTTGAGTTCTTCTTGTGACAGCTTTAATGACTTAGTAGTTACCGTTGGATTTTTTGTTTCAAAAATTCTAATATTCCCTGCCATTTTTCCTCCTACACTATTACCATATTTTTTTATTCCCTATATGTAATTAAACAATTATTATTTGCAAAAATTGCTAGTAAGAAAAAAAATATAATATAAAACAAGAATTACATTTTGCAGGGTTTAAATTACATTTTCTTTGTAGTAAATTAAATTCAATTAGAAATGTAAAAAATACTATGCGATTAGATAAATACTTAAAAGTCTCCAGATTAATAAAAAGAAGAACAGTTGCAAACGAAGTAACTTCAGCAGGAAGGGTTTTTATTAATAACAAAGCCGCAAAACCCTCTACAGAAGTAAAAGAGGGAGATGTTTTGAGGCTGGAATACTTTAATAAAACGCTAATCGCCAATATTTTAAAAGTTCCGACAGGGAACGTGTCTATACAAGAATCAAAAACATTGTACGAAATAACAGACGAGATAACTAAATTACAGGAAAAAGAATAGGAGAAACAAATGGGTACATTTATTGAACACATTCAAGCCAGACAAATCCTTGATTCAAGAGGTAATCCAACAGTTGAAGTTGATGTGGAACTTTCCAGCGGAGCTGTAGGCAGAGCAGCAGTACCTTCAGGCGCAAGCACAGGTATGTGGGAAGCTGTTGAATTAAGAGATGATGACAAGTCAAGATACGGCGGAAAAGGCGTTCTTCAAGCTGTTGATAACGTAAACGACATCATAGCAAAAGAACTCATCGATATGGACGCAAGCAACCAGTATGAAATCGACAGAACAATGATCGAGCTTGACGGTACGGACAATAAAAGCAAATTAGGTGCTAACGCAATATTAGGCGTGAGTTTAGCCTGTGCTAAAGCTTCGGCTGTCACTTTTGAATTACCTTTATACAGATATGTAGGCGGAATTAACGGAACTACACTTCCTGTTCCCCTTATGAACATAATCAACGGCGGCGCACACGCTGATAACAACGTTGATATTCAAGAATTCATGATTGCTCCTGTTGGCGCTTGCTGCTTTCAGGAAGCTTTAAGAATGGGTACTGAAACATTCCACGCACTTAAATCAGTATTAAAAGGCAAAGGCTATGTTACTTCCGTAGGCGATGAAGGCGGATTTGCTCCTAACCTTTCTTCTAACGAAGAAGCTCTTGAAGTAATCCTTACAGCTATTGAAAAAGCAGGTTATACAACCAACGATATCAAACTTGCTCTTGACGTTGCCAGCTCAGAATTCTACAAAGACGGTAAATATGTCCTCGATGGCGAAGGTAAAACCTTCTCAAGAGACGAAATGGTAGGCTTCTTGAAAGACCTTTCAAACAAATACCCTATTATTTCAATCGAAGACGGCATGAGCGAAAACGATTGGGAAGGCTGGAAAACTCTTACTGACGAAATTGGCGGCAGAGTTCAACTGGTAGGTGATGATTTATTCGTTACAAACACCAAAAAACTTGCTGAAGGTATCGTTAAAGGCGTTGCAAACAGCATACTCGTTAAAGTTAACCAGATTGGAACACTTAGCGAAACAATGGCTGCTGTAAACCTTGCCCATAAAGCAGGATATACCGCTATAATGAGCCACAGATCAGGAGAAACAGAAGATTCAACCATCGCTGATCTCGCTGTAGCTTTAAATTGCGGACAAATCAAAACAGGCTCAGCTTCCAGAAGCGACAGAATTGCTAAATACAACCAGCTCATCAGAATTGAACAAGAGCTTGGATGTGCAGCAAGATACCCTGGAATGAAAGCTTTTGGTATAATCAAAAATGCTTATTCAGCCCAGGAATTATGCGTGTAATTCTTTAAAAAGCGAAATCACTAAAACTAAAACAAAGAGAGCCGACTGAAAAGTCAGCTCTCTTTGTTTTTAAGATTATTTACTTTTTCGAAAAAATTATTAAAATCAACTAAATAGACTACAAAGTTTTTCCCCGTTTTTATCGATATATAAACTATATTGGGGAATTTTTTAGAGAGAACGAGCGATAAAAACTAAAACTGACCGTTTCAGTTTTTATCGCTCCCGCTTCGCACAGAGAGAAAGAAGGCAAAAGTTTTGGGTTTAAATGGCATATATCCGGTAAATTTATACCCGTATAACATTCAGTTTAGTAAAAAAACGCCTGTCAAAAAGGTGTCACCCGAAGCTGAAGGAAAACAGACCCCCTCTGATAATGCTGAGTTTAGCGACAACAAGCAATCTTCCGGATACAAGCAAACTATTGATTATTCTGTCGGCAAAGTTAATATCAGCCAGATTGTTAATGATTTTAAAAACACCCTCACGGCTATCGGGGCGTCAAAAGACGTCAATGAGGAGGTTGAAACCTATCTAAAGCTGGTAGAACTTCAATCTGCTAAAGAAAATCCTTCCCAAAAGATTATTAAATCAAATTTGACCAATGCAGCAGCGCTTCTTGACGGATACATCACAGAAACTCTTAATAAACCATCTGAAGTTGTAAAAAACTGGATAGATGCGATTTTACTGCAAAAAGTTGACTATAAATCAGACAAACCCGTAACTACAGACAATAATTTTATAAATAATATTGAAAAACCCTCTCAAATTTTAACTACACCTGTATCACAGCAGATAGATTCTTCCGCACCGGTAAAAAATGACAATATAACCAAAGCAAACAGACCTGAAGACACCAAATTAGAAGAACTTTACAAAAAAACAGAACAGATTGTCGATTCCGGAAATTTTGAAGAAGCACTCTCTGTCTATGAAAAACTAATTCCTCTCTCTCAAAAGTTCAATAACACAGAAGTTGAAACAAAGTTGTATATGGATAAAGCCTATATTCACGATGAAAGCGGCGATTATATAAAAGCATTGGAAAGTTATAATAAAGCTGCAAATATTGCTTTTAATACAGGAAATCAAGAGATTCAGTCAAAGGCGCATTACAATATGGCATCAATCTATGATGATTTCGGAAAGCTTGACGCGGCACTCTCGCACTATTACGAGTCGATTTCCCTTGACGGGCAGGTTGATAACCTAAAAGGGCAAAGTATCACGTTAAATGACGTAGGAAACGTCTATGTAAGCAAATATGAGTATAAAGAAGCTCTCGGCTATTTCAAAGTAGGATTTTCTCTCACAAAAGAAATCGGCGACAGCAAAGGGCAAGCTTGCATTTTGAGCAACACAGCAGGCGTTTTCAGGGATTTAGGCTATGATGACAAAGCTATTAAGTACTATAAAGATTCTATCAAGATTGACACAAAGATAGGCAACGTTGAAGGCTATGCCAAAAGCTTTGAACAAGCTGGCGACATAATGCTTAGAAATGATTATAAGGAAAAAGCCCAGAATTTGTACAGAAAATCACTTTTTGCCGCTCAAAAAGTAGGTGATCACAGTTGGTCAGCAAAAATTCTCGACAAACTTCAACTAAATTCCTTTTCTTACTAAGATAGTTGTAATTTTTTAAGCACACCCCTGAAATAAGCTTTTGGCGATTTTGCCTTATCGAGATTGTTCAGCGTAATATCAACCGCCATCCGAACAAAAGACGGCCCTTCCCGTTTAATTACCGCCCCTGAAGAACTTACGCCCCACAAAGTCAACTGATTCGCTATGCGATGAAATTCCGGTTTTTCTATCGGATAAAACCCGTTAATTAAAGAAACTTCTGTAATTTTCTCTGTGTTATCCTTTTCCTGCGACTCTTCTTTGTCTAAACTCTTCATTTTTTCTTTAACATGCTGCCTTAGCGGCGAATTTTCCATTTTTTCAGGATCAAAATAAAACTTATTCAACTTTTCTCATACCCGTAATTTTTTTGTTCAATCATCCTGTATAAACTCTGTATTAAACTATGTTTAATAAATTTATTCTATAAACACAGTTTATACCCTGTTTAAACTAAGTTTATACTCTGACTAAACGCACATAAGTAACCACACCAAACTCCTCCTCCTGCAAAAGAGGGTATATAATTGCTTTCTTGACATAAAAACGTTTTTATTATTCACTATAACATATTTTTTTATATCCATGTGGCTATAGTTTATAGCCAAACGGCCAGAGTTTTTAAGAAGCACTTTTGAAATATATTTTGTAATAGCCCAAAACCCTCTAATATGTTAGACTATTGTAGAGAGTTAGGCATTCTAAAAGGGCTATTTAAATGCAAGAAAAAAACATTAATGAAAATCGGGATAAAAAGGATTTTTTACGGACAATAGTTGAAGAACACCTGAAAACAGGCAAATACAACGGGAAAGTTATTACAAGATTTCCTCCTGAACCGAACGGATTTCCTCATATTGGGCATGCAAAATCTATATGCTTGAATTTTGGCATTGCAAAAGACTATAATGGCGTCTGCCACCTTCGCATGGACGATACAAACCCGACAACAGAAGACATGTCCTATGTTGAAGCTATTAAAGATAACATCAGATGGCTGGGATTTGACTGGGATGACAAATTATTTTTTGCCTCAGATTATTTCGGACAGATCTATGATTATGCGGTAAGGCTTATAAAGTTAGGTAAAGCCTATGTTTGCAGCCTTAGCGAAGAAGAAATCAGAGAATATCGCGGCACAATAACGCAAGCAGGCAAAGAAAGCCCTTATAGAACCAGATCAATCGAAGAAAATTTAGATATATTAGCCAGAATGAAAGCAGGAGAATTTAAAAACGGAGAACACGTTCTCAGAGCCAAAATAGATATGGCGAATCCGAATATGAAGATGAGAGATCCTCTTCTTTACAGGATTAAACACGCTCATCACTACAGACTTGGTGATGAATGGTGCATATATCCTATGTATGACTTTGCACACTGCCTTTCTGACTATATAGAAGGCATTACTCATTCAATTTGTACACTTGAATTTGAAAATAATCGTGAACTTTATGACTGGATACTCGATGAGATGGAATTAGAACCTCCTCGCCCTTACCAGTATGAGTTTGCACGGCTAAATCTGAATTATACGGTAATGAGCAAGCGCAGACTGCTTGAACTTGTCGAAAAGAAATACGTGAGCGATTGGGACGATCCTCGTCTTCCGACCCTTTCCGGTATTCGCAGAAGAGGCTACACACCTGAATCAATAAGAGCTTTTTGCGAATCCATTGGAATTGCGAAATCTAACAGCACGGTTGACTTTGCGCAGCTTGAATTTTGCATTCGTGACGACCTGAACCTGAAAGTCCCCCGTGTACTTTGCGTATTAAAACCGCTTAAAATAGTTATTGAAAACTACCCTGAAGACCTGACAGAAATGCTTGATGCGCCGTATTTTCCGCATGATGTCCCTAAAGAAGGCTCAAGAAAAGTTCCTTTCTCGAAAGTTATTTACATTGAGCAGGACGATTTTATGGAAACTCCGTCCAAAGGATACTACCGCTTAGCCCCAGGACAGGAAGTCAGACTGCGACACGCTTATGTTATCAAGTGCGAGCAGGTAATAAAAGACGAAAAAACAGGTAAAATAACAGAACTTCGCTGTTCATATGACCCAACAACCAAGAGCGGTGAAGATACCAGCGGTAAGAAAATAAAAGGCACTATTCAATGGGTTTCCGCAAATCACGCAAAACAGGTTGAAGTGCGCATTTATGACAGGCTTTACCTCATAGAAAATCCTGACGGACCAGAAGATTTGAACCCTGACTCTCTGGAAACTCTTACTAATTGTTACATAGAACCTGCTGTTGCAGAAGAAAAACCCGATGAAAGATACCAGTTCGAAAGACAGGGCTACTTCTATGTTGACCCGATAGACTCGGTTGACGGAAAACTTGTCTTTAACAGAATTGTTCCTCTTAAAGATTCGTGGTCTAAAACCTCTAAAACGGCTGCCCCAAAAGCAACACCTCAAAATGAACAGGCTAAAAAACCTGTAGTTAAAAAACCTCCAGCTTCTAAGCAAGAAGTTTCCGCACTAACTCAGGAAGCAGAAGCCAGATTAAACCGCTTTCAAAGCGAACTGGGGCTTAATGCAGAAGTAGCAGCTATCCTCACAAAAGATGACGATTTATCAAACTTATTTGAGTCCGTTCTCGCTGTTTATAACAACCCTAACAGCGTTGGGAACTGGATAGCTAACGAGCTTTCACGTGAATTAAAAGACAAAAAGTTTGATGAGCTTTTGTTTGATGCAAGTCAATTAGCGGAACTTATTAAGTTAATTGACAAAGGCACTATTTCAGGCAAAATAGCAAAAGAAATATTTGCGCAAATGCTTGAAAAAGGCGGCAATCCGATAGACATAGTTGAAGCAAAAGGGCTTATCCAGATAAATGATTCTGCTCAACTCGAGCCTATTATTGATAAAATAATCAAAAACAATCCTGATAACGTTTCTAAATTTAAAGAAGGCAGAACCAATTTGCTGGGATTCTTTGTTGGTCAGGTAATCAAGGAAACCGGCGGCAAAGCAAACCCAAAACTGGTCAGTGATCTTATTTTAGAAAAATTAAAGTAAAAAAATAATTAAATTAAAGCCCCTCTTTCTGAAATAGAAAGAGGGGCTTTAGTCATTTTAAAATAAGTATTTTTTTATTCAGTTCTTTACACCCACCCCCAACCCCCTCCCTTAAGGGAGGGGGCTAGAGTTATTTTTTGGCTCGCTTTTCGTCGCCTTCGGCGACTCGCTCGCCTAATATTTTTAATGTATAAAAATTCACCTAATAGAGCATAATAAAAGGGGCATAAGCCCCTTTTATTAATGATATTAACGTTTTGAGAATTGGAATCTTTTTCTTGCTTTTTTGCGACCGAATTTTTTACGTTCTTTAACCCTTGGATCTCTTGTTAAAAGACCTTGTGAACGCAAAATCGGTTTGTTTTCTTCGTTTACAACCAATAAAGCTCTGGAAATTCCGTGTCTGATTGCACCGGCTTGAGAACTAACGCCGCCGCCGACTACTTTTACTCTTACATCGAAATTATCCTGTTTTTCGGTAAGAACTAACGGTTGATATACCATCATTTCAAGAGCTGCTCTTCCGCCAAAATATTCTTTAGCTGTTTTATTATTGATTATGACTTTTCCTTTGCCGGGAACTAGTTTAACACTTGCTATTGCGCATTTTCTGCGTCCGGTGCCTCTGATTTCAGCGTCTGCCATTATTTAATAACCTCCGGTTCTTTATATTCTGTCGGTTGTTGAGCTTCATGAGGATGTTCCGATCCTGCATATACTTTTAATTTATTAAATTGTACCTGCCCCAAAGTATTGTGAGGAAGCATGCCTTTAACAGCTTTTTCAATAGGCACTGTAGGATCTTTTTTCATTTGATCTCTGAAACTTATTTGTCTTAAACCACCCGGAAAGCCTGTGTGGTGATAATAAATTTTATCGGTTTCTTTTTTTCCTGTTATTTTAACTTTTTCAGCGTTAATAACAATTACAAAATCACCCATATCAATATGTGGTGTGTATTCCGGTTTAAGTTTTCCGCGTAAAATATTCGCTGCCAAAGATGCCAATCTTCCTAGTGTATAGTTTGAAGCATCTATAACATACCACTTAGCTTCTACTTCAAGAGGCTTTGCAGAGTAGGTCTTCATTATCGTTAATCTCCATAATTGCTTTTCTATTGTACTGTTCATCATAGCCGACAAGCATAAATGTCAATCCGCAAGCTTCTGCAGTTGGTCCTGCACAGGTTCTGTCTTTAGCCTCGAGAACTTCCAGCATATGTTCCGGAGGATAAATGCCTTTGCCGATTTCAATTAATGTTCCTGCTATTATTCTTACCATATTATACAAAAATCTGTTTGCAATCAAATCAATATTGATAACTCCTGCTTTTTCACTGAGTCCAACGTAATACATAACGCACTCCTTAACGGGATTAGGAGAATTTACCTTTTTGAAGCTGGTAAAGTCATGCTTTCCGATCAGATAATCAAGAGCTTTTTGCATTGATTCAATATTCAGTTTTTCATAAATATGACTGCTGGTCTTATTTAACCACACTGAACGCTGTGGTCTGTTGTTTATTGTGTATCTGTACCATCTGTAATTTGCGCTTATTTGGCTGTGAAAGGTTTTATCCACCTTTTGCACATTTTTTACACTCAAATACTCTGATAAAATCGCATTTAATGAGTATAAAAATCTGTTTAAGTTCAGTTCAAAGGGAACATTAAAGTGCGCTACCTGATTTTTGGCATGCACTCCTTTGTCGGTTCTTCCTGAAAAAATAATTTTTATGTCGCATTGCAGTAATTTTTTTAATGCATTTTCAAGCTCGGACTGAACTGTTTTCACTCCGGGTTGTTTTTGACTGCCGAAAAACGCCCAGCCTGCATACTCCACAACTAAACTATATCTGAAGAAATTAATTTCTTCAGATATAAATTTATTATTTTCAATTGTCAGAGTGTTTTTCTGCATTATTTATTCCGATTATCGCCTGATGATTCGCTATACAAATTGTATAAGAGCCATTTCAGCATTATCGCCTCTTCTTGGCGGCATTCTAAGAATTCTGAGGTATCCACCGTTTCTTTCGGTGTAATTTGGAGCAACTTCAGAAAACAATTTTCTTAAAATTGTTTTCTCTGTAGCTTTACCACCACATTCACATTTTTTTGCGTCTTCAGCGGATGGTTTGAATGTTTTGCAATCCGAACAAACTACACCATCAAGACTTTGATCATATATGAAAGCAGCGGCTTGTCTTCTTGAATGCAAATCACCTTTTTTACCGAGAGAAATAACTTTTTCTGCATAAGGTCTTAAAGCTTTAGCTCTTGGCATGGTGGTTTGTATTTCACCATAAGCAAATAAAGAAGTAGCTAATGTTCTTAAAAGCGCTTTTCTCTGATCTGCAGGTTTTGATAAAGTATGTCTTTTGCACTGGTGCCGCATTGTTCTGTTCCTTTATGTTTTATTTGAATTACTAATTATTCTTCGTCAAGATTTTCCGGATTCGGTTTAAGTTTTAAATTAAACGCGTGAAGTCTTTCTATAACTTCATCAGAAGATTTTTTACCAAAGTTTTTGATATTTAACAAATCATGTTCTGATTTTAATAATAATTCTTCAAGAGAATTAATACTTGCTCTTTTTAAACAATTATAAGCTCTTACAGAAAGATCAAGCTCTTCTATGCCTATTGAAGGAGCTTTTGCTTCCGGTTCCGGTTCTTCTTCAATAACAGGTTGAGTTCCTATAACTGTTGTTTGTCCGGTTAAAGAAGCAATCGGGAGGAAATGCTCTATTAAGAGATTAGCAGCTTTACTAAGCGCAGCATTAACTTCGATACTTCCGTTTGACCAAACTTCAATTATAACTTTATCAAAATCAGTTACATTTCCTACTCTGGTATTTTCTACTGTGTAGCTGACTTTTTTGATAGGCATATACACTGCATCCAGAGGCAATACATCAACTGCTTGAGCATATTTACCTTGAGGAAGCATATCAGTCGGAACATATCCTTTTCCTGTTTCGACAACTATATCGGCATGGAAGCTTCCGCCTTCTGCTACTGTACAAATCAACCAATCAGGGTTAATAACTTTAACGCCTGCCGGTAATTGAATATCGCTTGCCAAAATAGGACCTGATCTGTCTATGTCTAATCTTAAATTATAAACATCATTGTCTTCGATTTTAACAACGAGACCTTTAATGTTGAGAAGAATATCTGTTACATCTTCAACAACGCCCGGCATTGAAGTGTATTCGTGTGTTATTCCTTCAATTCTTACTGAAGTAACAGCAGCACCCTCAAGGCTTGATAAAAGAACTCTTCTTAAAGCATTACCTATTGTTGTGCCATAACCTCTTTCTAAGGGTTCAATTACGAACTTGCCGTATATTGAGCCATCAGAATCAGTTGTTGTATTTACGCATTTTATTTTTAAATCCATGACGGGTATTATAACCTCCTAGACCTACTTAGAATAGTATTCAACGATAAGCTGTTCTTTAACTGTAGGATCAATTTCTTCTCTTTCAGGTAAAGATTTTACTGTTATTTTTAAACTTGATTTATCATATTCCAGCCAATTTACGCCTTCAATCGGTGTTAATGAATCAATAATTGATTTAATTAATTCTTCGCTGCCTTTTTTGACAGAAATTTTATCACCGGCTTTTAATCTGTATGAAGGGATATCGACTGTTCTATCATTAATTAAAAAGTGTCTGTGTCTAATAAGCTGCCTTGATTGTTTTCTTCCGGCAGTGAATCCTGCTTTAGCCACAACATTATCAAATCTTGATTCAAGCAACTGTAATAATACAGTACCTGTAACGCCTGATTTGCCTGCTGCTATTTTGAAATATCTGGAGAATTGTTTTTCTGAAACCAGATATGAAAAACGGCATTTTTGTTTTTCTCTTAAATGCACCGCATATTCGGATAATTTTTTTCTGCTCTGACCGTGTTGTCCTGAACCATAAGGTCTTTTTGTTGCAGAACATTTAGCCGAGTTGCAACGATCTCCTTTTAAAAAGAGCTTTTTGCCTTCGTTTCTGCATATTTTACAAACTGCTTCTGTATGTCGTGCCAATTTCCTTGACTCCTTGTTTTATTATCGGTAATTACTTAGACTCTTCTTTTCTTTGGTGGTCTGCAACCATTATGAGGTATTGGAGTTACATCTTTAATTAATGTAATTTCAAGCCCTGCTGACTGTATTGACCTGATGGCTGTTTCTCTGCCTGATCCGGGTCCTTTTACATAAACTTCTACAGATTTCATGCCTTGTTCCATGGATTTTTTTGCAACTAATTCAGCCGCTGATTGTGAAGCAAACGGGGTGCCTTTTCTTGCGCCCTTAAATCCGCTTGTACCTGCACTTGCCCATGCTATTGCATTTCCGAGCATATCTGTCGAAGTTACGATTGTATTGTTAAATGTTGATTGGATATGCACTCTGCCCTGAAGTACATTTTTCTTTTCTTTTTTCTTAACTCTAGCCTTTGGTTTAGCCATGATTAACTATATTCTCCATTATATTTAAATTATTTTTTCTTTGAAACAGGTCCTGTTTTCTTGCCTCTTCTTGTTCTGGCATTAGTTTTTGTTCTTTGTCCACGAACAGGAAGACCTCTACGGTGTCTCATTCCTCTATATGAATTGATTTCACTTAATCTTTTGATATTTAATGCTTCAAATCTTTTTAGATCACCTTCGACCTGATATTTTCCTATTTCAATTCTTAAACTGTTAATTTCTTCTTCAGTTAAATTGTCGCTTCTGGTGTCCTCAGATATGCCGCAATTAGCCAATATTTCACTGGCTCTGGTAGGTCCTACCCCATAAATATAGGTTAAGGCTACTACCATTCTTTTATTACGCGGAAGATCAACTCCAGCTATTCTGGCCATTAATTTCTCCTTTGTTTCCTCTTGTTTATTTTTAACGCTGATTTTTTACACAGGTTTAAATTATAAGTTAATAAAAACATAAAAAACATTCAAGTAAATAAATAAATTTATATATAAATTTGCATTTATTGTTAATTTATTTGATTTTCCCGGGTCAATTTGCTTTTATCCCTGTCTTTGTTTATGTTTTGGGTTTTCGCAAATAACTGCTACTCTTCCTTTTCTTCTAATTGATTTGCATTTTTCACAAATTTTCTTAACAGATGTTCTGACTTTCACGATTATTATCCTTTCGATTTATTATATTTTCGGTTTTTATTTATTTTAATCTATATGTAATTCTTCCTCTGGTTAAGTCATAAGGGGTCAACTCGACTTTAACTTTATCCCCGGGCAGAATTCTTATGAAGTTCTTTCTGATTTTGCCGGAAATATGAGCCAATACCATATGATCATTTTCAAGTTTTACCTTAAACATAGCATTTGGCAAGGATTCAATTATCGTTCCTTCAAATTCTATTGTTTCTTTTGACATTAATACCTCGGAATATTTTATTCACAATTTTACACTCTAAACTTGATTTTACAATGAACATATTATTTGACAAGTTTTTAAGGCATGTTAAAAATTGTAAAACATTTTTCGTTTAATAACTCTAGTCGCTAAATAATTTTTGAATTGTCATGTTGAGCGAAGCGAAACATCTATCCCTTTTGGGTTTTAAGCTTCAATTCTTTTTGGGACAGATTCTTCGGACTAAAGTCCTCAGAATGACAACTCAATATTAATAGGTGTTTTGCCTAATTAACAACTCGGATTTAATATTAATTTTTTTTGAAACAATTTTGAATATTCGATTTTTGGTATTAACAAACTTTTTATAACTTCCAGCACCTGTAGCGGTGGAATGACAAAAGTTATAGCGTCAAAATCTCAGGTCCTTCGTTTGTAACAAGGACAGTATGTTCAAAATGCGCTGAATGCTTGCCATCATCGGTAACTACCGTCCAATTATCCGTAAGTACGTGAACCTCAGGAACTCCTAAATTAAACATCGGTTCTATTGCAATTACCATGCCAGTTTTTAGCATGGGTCCGGGCTCGCCTGTTCTGAAATTATAAATGAACATATTATTTTACAAGTTTTTACTAATTACTGATCTATTACACGACAAATTAAAAAGATGAAGTTATGTAACAAAAAGACAATTAATTTAATACTTGTTTTTATATAAATACAAGTATTAAGAAAGTGTATTTTAAGGTAGAGAGAAAGAAAGAGGAGAGAGAGATTATGACAGTTATTGGACAAAAACAAAGTTTTGCATCGGTTCAAGCACAAAAGAAAGCCAGCGACGCCTATAACTCTGGAGTCGTCAAAGGTTTAGTTGATTCTGTTACAACTGTTGAAGGCTTAAAGCAAACTGCAACAAGCGCTGCTATAGGTGTTGGAACAGGTTTAGCAGCAACGGCAGTAGTAGCAAGCGCACCTATATGGGGAACAGCTGTTGTTGCAGGAGCGGCTGTTGTAGGAACAGGTTTTTTAATTAAAGAAGGTTATGATAAATTTGAACAACACCAACAGCTGGTCGAAAAAGGTAATATCAAAGGTGCAACAGAGGCAGGTCATTCAGCTGGTCAAGGAATAACAAATACCGTTGCAGGTATTGCCGGAGGTTGGGGCGGTTCGAAAATAGGATCTGCTATTTCTAAAGTCTTTGGATTCGGAGCACCGAAAGTAGCATCAGGTGAAGCCAGTGAATCTTCAACACAACCTCAGCCGCAAGCGCAGACACAACCGCCAGCACAGGCACAACAGCCCGTTAAAGCCAGTGCCCCTTCATCACGACCGCGAATAATTGAAGGTGAAGCACGGAGCTGTGATAACCCTTATTCTTATCTCAATCGTCTTAAACCTGCTGATTTGAAAGAAAGGGATGCGATACTAGCAGAAAGATCCCAAAAAGCGTCCAAAGTAGCGTTTGATAAGGCGCAAGAAGACAATTTGAAAGCTGGCGGAAATGGTACTCCTTCGCAGTTCGATTTTAGGTTTTATTATGAACAGGAGTTAGCAAAGTAATTTAAAATATTAAAAATAAAGAATCCATAAATAATTTTATAAAAAACCTCCGAAAATACTTATAGTAGAAAACGGAGGTTTTTTACATGATAAACAAAAAGAAATCATAATTAGTGAATGAAAAATTTCTATCAAAGATTGACCGGCATTTCCGGTTGATCTTTTGTTATAAAGTCAAAATCTCAGGACCTTCGCTTGTAACAAGGACAGTATGTTCAAAATGCGCTGAATGTTTGCCGTCATCGGTAACTACCGTCCAGTTATCCGTAAGTACGTGAACATCAGGCACTCCTAAATTAAACATCGGTTCTATTGCAATTACCATGCCAGTTTTTAGCATGGGTCCGGGCTCGCCTGTTCTGAAATTATAAAGGAACGGGTCTTCATGCATCGCTTTGCCGATACCGTGTCCGCCATATTGCTTAACTACACCGTAGCCATGCAGATTGGCTCTGTCTTCTATAGCTCCTGATACGGTTTCGTAAAGCCTGTTTCCTGCAACCATCTTTTCAATTCCGTCAAAAAGTGCCTGATTAGTTACTTCAAGAAGATTTTTAAGCTCGTCTGTTATGTTTCCCACAGGATGAGTAACTGCTGAATCACCGACCATGCCTTTATAAACCGCACCGACATCAATGCTTATGACATCACCTTCCTTCAAAAAAACTTCTTTGGAAGGAATACCGTGAACCACTTGCTCATTTATCGAAGCGCATATTGTTGCAGGGTATCCATGATAGCCTTTAAAGGCAGGTATTGCTTTGTTTTTCAGAATTGTTTTTTCCGCAACTTCGTCAAGTTCGTATGTCGAAATCCCCGGAACTATCAGTTCTTTTAACACATTATGAACTTCAGCCACAATACTGCCGGCTGACTTCATCAAATTTATTTCGTATCTTGATTTGCGTGTAATCATTTTTTATTTCATATCAAGCTTATCATACAGTTTCATATTTTTATATAAACTATGCGTAACCAAACCCAAAATGAATAATACTAAAGCTCCTGCTATATAAATACTCATTTAAAATTATCTCCTCTTTTTAATTTATCTAATGTAGCACTAATTTTATAATTAAATTCATTTATAAAATTAACAATTAAAATTATAAATACAACACCTGTTAATATAAGAAATATTTCAGCAATATTATGTTTAATATAGAATGCTCTAATTATAAGTCCTATAGTACCACAATAAGCGCAGTCCAGAGATGCCCCTTATCAGCCCTGTAAGTATTTAAAAGTTCTTTTAAGTAATCTTTATCCATTTTTTAAATTTCACTAAAATTTTTACACATAAATTATAGCATTTTTTATTAAAAACTGTCATTTTTCGCTTTTTTGCAAAAAATGACAGTTAATTCAATTTAATGCATTTACTTTGCTACTGAAACGCCCAGTACTTCTAAAATATCAGAAAGAATTATTTCGATATCCTGATTTCCGTTGATATTTCTTACGAGATTTTTCTGAGTGTAGTAATTAATTAACGGTTCAGTTTCTCTTCTGTAAGTTTCAATTCTTTTTGCGGCAGTCTCAACATTGTCATCAGCTCTTTGAGTTAAAGTTGCGCCGCATTTGTCGCAAACGTTGTCAACTTTTGGAGCTTTGAATTTTGTATTGTATTTTTCGCCGCAAGCGCATGATTTTCTGTAAGCCATTCTGTCGACAAGAATATTTTCGTCAACTTCAATGTTTAACACATGCTCGATTTCGATGCCTGCTTCTTTGACTATATCTTCAAACATTTGAGCTTGCTCGGGACTTCTCGGGAAACCATCGAGGATAAAGCCGTTTTTAGCGTCATCTCTCAACAACCTGTTTTTAATAATCCTTACAACAAGTGTTGCAGGTGCGAGCTGACCTTGATTCATAAAAGATTCAGCAAGTTTGCCTTCTTCAGATTGCAATGCGATTTCTTCTCTAAGCATGCTTCCTGTATCAATGTGAGGTATATTAAGAAGTTTTGCTAATTTGTTTGCCTGTGTGCCTTTTCCGCATCCGGGCGCGCCTAAAAAAATTACTCTTGTTTTCATTGTTTTAAAAATCCTTCATATTGCCTGGCTAATAGATGTGTCTTTATTTGGTTTATGAAATCAAGTGCAACCCCGACCATAATGATTAATGAGGTTGAGCCTATTCCTTTTAAAGTTGTAAAATGAGTAACCTGTGTTGCTATTCCTGGAACCAGCGCGATTATTCCAAGTCCGAGAGCTCCTATAAAAGTAACTCTGCTGAGAATTTTTTCCAGTGCATCCGCTGTCGGCTTGCCCGGTTTAATACCCGGAATGGAACTTCCGTATTTTTTTAAATTATTAGCTATTTCTTTTGGCTGCATATTTGGCATAATCGAAGCGTAAAAGAAAGTTAAAGCGACTATTAAAAAGAAATAAATTATGTAATATGAATAACCTGATAACAAATCGTTAGTGATAAAGTCAATAATGTTTTTTACAGTTTCAGGCAGGTTTCCTTTGTTTAGAATACCTAAAATAGTAGTAGGGAAAAGAAGAATAGCTACTGCGAAGATTATTGGCATTACACCACCTGGGTTAAGCTTGAATGGGATGTGAGTATTTACTCCGCCGTAAACTTTATTGCCGACCTGCCTTCTGGCATTAACAATAACCACTTTTCTCATAGCTTCCTGCATTATGACTATCAATACAAGTGTCGCTAGGAAAATTGCAATTACCATAAATAAAGAAAACGCCATTCCGCTGTTACCGCCGATAAGTTTTGCCGTTCCCCCGAAATACATTGGCATTCTGGAAATAATACCTATAAAAATCAATATAGATGCTCCGTTTCCGATACCGTTTTCTGTAATAAGTTCTGCTATCCACATAATTAGCATCGTGCCTGCGGTAAGCGTTAAAACTGATCCTATAAAATTCAAAGCAGGAATGCCTTCGGGTGAGAGCATGCCCATTTTATGCAAATAAGTTATAAAAACTGTTCCCTGAAACAGGCATAAAAATACCGTGAAATACCTTGTATACTGGGAAATTTTTCTTCTGCCCGCTTCGCCTTCTTCCTTCTGGAGTTTTTCTAAAGAAGGTATAGCCGCCGAAAGTAGCTGAAAAATAATTGAAGCTGTAATATAAGGCCCTATGCCGAGTGCGAATACAGAAATTTTTCCCAGCGCACCGCCGGTAAATATATCAAGAAATCCTACAAGTTCGCCCATTTTGCCTGAAGTTAACAATTCTGTATTGTTTATTCCAAAAATGGGAATATATACGCCAAATCTAAAAATTGCTATCATAGCAAATGTAAACAGTAATTTTTCTTTTAATCCCGATGCTTGCCACATTCCTGTCAATTCATCAGGTGTAGGCATTTTTATTTTAGCCATAAATTACTCCTCAAAATACCCCATGCTTTTTTAAAAATAAGAATGTCATTCTGCTTTTGAGGACTTTAGCACTGATACTTCAATTTTAGAAATATCTTCGCTGAGCGAATCAAAATATTCAGAATGACAATAGTATTATACTAAAAGAGCTTTACCGCCCGCAGCTTCAATTTTTTCTTTAGCTGATTTGGTAAAGTGTCTGGCTTTAACCGTTATGGCTCTTGTCAATTCACCATTGCCAAGTATTCTTAATTCATCATATTTTTTGCCGTACAGACCTTTTGCTTTTAATACATCCAAATCGATAGTTTCTTCTTCCATATTGGCAATTTTGGATATATTAATTTCTGCATAAACAATTCTGCTAAGTGAAGAAAAACCGTCTAATTTAGGGGTTTTTCTGTAACCTGGCATCTGTCCGCCTTCAAAACCGATTTTTCTGCTGCATCCTGAACGCTGACCTTCACCGTTATGACCTCTTGTGGAAGTTTTACCGTGTCCTGAACTGCGTCCGCGACCTACACGTTTTTTCTTTTTTGTAGCGCCTTTTGCAGGTCTTAAGTCTTCTATTCTAATTTCTTTAGTTTCCATTTTTATCACCTTATATTTAATTCTTGCGTTTTTTATTTAGAAATTATTCAAATATTGCAATTCTTCGCTTTGCTCAAAAAAGCAATCGAATTATCAAAAGCTATATCAGTTTAACATCTCGTGTAAGGTTAAGCCTCTTTCTTTTGCGACATCACCGAATAATCTTAATTCTGAAAGAGCTTTTATTGTTGCTCTTGCAGCATTTAAAGGTGAGTCTGAGCCTAAAGATTTACACAAAATATTTTCTATTCCCGCCAATTCCAATACAGATCTTGCAGAACCGCCTGCAATTACTCCTGTACCTTCAGCAGCCGGTTTTAATAATACTTTTCCTGCTCCTGCTTTTGCGCTTATCGGATGTGGAATTGATTTTTTGAAAATAGGCACTACTACAAGGTTTTTTCTTGCTTCAATAACTGCTTTTTGGATAGCGCCGATAACTTCACTTGATTTGCCGCATCCTATTCCAACACTGCCATTACCGTCACCGACAACAACAACAGCTCTAAAACTTAATTTTTTTCCGCCTTTTACTACTTTTGTTACTCTGCTTATTTGAATAACTCTTTCGCGCCATTCGCTTCCGGCTTTGGCTCCGGCAAATTCTTCTTTTGGTTCTTCAGGTTTGCGGCGACCGCGTTTTACTTGTTCTTCCACTGATTTAAGCCTCTCTTTTTATATATTTCTACTAATCATTTCATTTCGAATAAGACTATTTAATAATAAACAAAAAAGATAATCAATAATCAAGAATTTATATTTGTTGGTATAAAAATATTAATTAATTATTAAGATTTGTAAATTTTATCTTTTCAAAAAGCAATTTAAATTGTTCAGGATTCTTTTAAAAGCAGTTAGTTAAATAAGGAGTTTCTAAAAATGAGCAGTATAAATTCAAGTTCATCGGTTTATAAGTTACCGCTTCAAAAAAGACAAAATGTTTCTTTTCAAGGAGGCGAAGTAAGTACAGGAGCGCGTGTTTTCAAGACTTTTGTCAGAGAAACTCTTAAAGTTGCACCCGCTGCTACTCTGGGTTTTACAATAGGACAGGTGCCGGGAGCAGTTGCTCTGGGGACAGCTTCTAAATTGTTTTTAGATAACATCGGCACGTATAGAGTACTGCAGAATCCATCTAGATACCTGAGTGAATTAAATACAGGCAAATTAGTTCTGGAACATATTCCCGCAGGATTAAAAAAATTAGCCCAAAAAATCTCGGATATATTTTAATAATTAATAACTGACAAAAAGGCGGTGATTATTTTATCACCGCCTTTTTTAATGTATATAGAACTTATTCTTTAATTTCCGGAGTTTTAGGTTCTTGTCTTTCCTGCTGATGTTCAAAATGAGGTCTGTCAGAAAGACTAAGGCTTATTCTTCTGTCTTCGGGGAAGAATCTTATAACTGTAGTTTCTATTTCATCGCCTTGTTGCAGGGTTTTACCTGTTTTATTCTGATGGTCAAGAATTTCTTTATAAGGCAATAAAGCTTCCACACCCGGATAAACTTCAATAAATGCACCGAAATGCTTAATTCTTATTACCTTGCCGTTTATTTTTTCTCCTTCTTTTATGATTTTTGAAGCTTCAATCCACGGATCAGGCTGTTGGCTCTTAAGACTCAGGCTAACTCTTTGTTTTTCTTCATCGACACCGATAATTTCAACTTTTATTTTGTCTCCGACTTTTAGCACATCGGCAGGATGATCAACCCATCGCCAAGAAATTTGCGATAAAGGAAGAAGTCCGTCTATACCGCCTATATCGATAAAAGCACCGAAATCAGCCAATCTTACAACATCGCCTGTTACAATTTGACCGATCTGGATATTTTCAAACAGGTCTTTTCTTTGTTCTGCTTGCTGTTCTGATACGACTTTTCGGTGTGACATTATGAGGTTGTTCTGTTTAGAATCAACCGAAAGTATTTTTAACTGGACTTTTTTGCCTACAAGTTCTTCAGGATCTCTTGCCCTGATATGACTTGAAGGAACAAAGCCTCTTAAGCCCATAACATCAACCAGCATACCGCCTTTTACCGATGCAGTAACTTCTGCTTCGACAGCTTCATCTTCTGCCTGAATTTTTTCAAGTTCTTTCCAGGCATAAGCAAGGGCAACTTTTTTGTAAGAAATAGTAAGCTGACCGTCTTCATCTTCTTCTCTTATAATGAGAAATTCTTTTTCTGTGTTATCAACAGGTAAAGTTTCTTGAGGAGTTTTGGATTGAGGACCTAACAATTCTTTTTGCGGAACTCTTGCTGTCGTTTTAGCGCCAATATCAACTAAAACGTTATTTGAATCATATCCGATAACTCTACCTTTGACGATATCACCTTTTTTGAAACTATAGTCGAATTGCAACAGCAGTTTTTCAAACTCTGACAATTCTGCACTTTCCTTATTTTTGATAATATCTTCGGTCGTCATTAAAATTTAACCTCCGCAAACAAAAATTGTAGTCTTTTTGTATATACATACTTTTCTATTATATCAAAAGTTAATAATAAAATGTACTAAAATATTAAACATTAAATTTATTAACATATTTTTATCAATATATAAATATAAGTTACAGTAATTAAATTAAATTTAATCATATAAAAACAATTTTCAATATATTAATATTTGTAACTTTTTTAAAAGTTACTTACTTTTTTATCTCATTAATATAGGCAAAAAAAAAACTAACCAACCGGTTAGTTTTTGGTGAATTTTAGTTCAGATATGCAAAAAGCAAATTTTCTTTGTCGCAGAGAGAACGTATTTTTTTAATAGCCCTTAACTCGGTCTGTCTGATACATTCTTTTGTAACACCGTATATTTTCCCGATTTCTTCCAGTGTTTTAGGCTTAATACCAGACGAATCAAGACCATATCTCATTCTTAAAACCAGTTTTTCCCTATCTTTTAATCTGCCTAAAATATTTTTTATATCCGTTTTTAAATGGTTAAATTCTGTATCTTTATCAGAATAAGAGTTTGAATCTTCTAAAAAATCAGAAAGCTTTACTGTTCCGCCGTCTCCTGTCTGATATTCCGCATCAAGAGATATTGAGCGGCTGAACGCTTCTAAATAATTATCAATTTTAGATTCAGGAATATTTAATTTCTCTGAAATTTCTTTTGCAGAAACATTACACTCAGAATTTTTTTCCATTTCTCTTTTAACTTTTGTATATTTCGAAATTATTTCCTGAACATAAACAGGGATTTTCATACTGTAGGTTTGTTCTGCGATTGCTTTGTAAATTGATTGTTTTATCCACCATGTCGCATAAGTGCTGAATTTGTATCCGAGTTTGTAATTATATTTTCCTGCTGCAACCATTAGCCCCATATTGCCTTCCTGAATTAAATCCTGAAAAGATAAACCATAGTTGGTATATTTTTTTGCAATGCTGACAACAAGCCTTAAATTTGACTGAATAAGTTTTTTTCTGGCGTTTTCGTCTCCTTGTTTGATTTTTTTGCCGATTTCCAGTTCTTCCTGAGCGGTTAAAAGTTTCTGGAAATTGATTTTTTTAAGATAATTGCCGTAACTGTCATCAATGCTTTCAGCATTTTTCTTTTGTGAGTAAGCATTTGATGACTTGAAAGAATTTATTTCTTTAGAGTCATTACTGTTCTTGTTCTGCTCAGACAAAGGCATCAAATCCAGCGGCACAGTACTGTAAGCCAAATCACTTCTGCGTTCGCCGCGCAGCTCAAAACGCCTGTTTTCAAACATGGTATCTTTCATAAACAAAAATCTCCTTCAATCCTAACCCTGATTTTTTCTCTAAACTGCAACCGACTTTTAAGCAAGAGTGAATTTGAACTCAGGCTTCTTTATCGGTCTAAAATTTTAAAGTAATTCAAAAAAGTTTAAACAAACACTGAACGGTCAACAGCAGACAAATCTTCACGCAAAAAGACAGTAAATTTTTACCTGCTTAGTTGATTTTGTTAATAATGAACGCAAAATTTAACGGGGAAAGTGTACAAAAATTTTCTTAGCGATATATACTTCTTATATACTTTTATAATAACAAACCAAATGTGATTCGTCAATTCTATTATGAAGAAATGTAATGATAAGTTTATAAAAACAATCGAATTGTTTATATTTCTTAATAAATTAATTAGATTTATTTTAAATAACTTTTTTAGTAAAATGATTTTAGTATATTAGTTTTTGAATGGGCTAAAGCAATGAGTAATCTTAAATACAAAAGAATTCTGCTTAAAATCAGCGGCGAAGCGCTTATGGCAGATCAGGGATTTGGAATAGACCCTGAAACAATCAATAAAGTCGCTGTACAAATAATAAAACTCAAAGAACTCGGCGTTGAAGTAGCAATAGTCGTAGGTGGCGGAAATATTTTCAGGGGCGTGCAAAACAGTGCAAAACTCGGAATGGATCAGGCTTCTGCGGATTATGTAGGTATGCTTGCTACTACAATGAACGCTCTTGTTTTGCAAGGTGTATTCAAAAAATTGAATGTTCAGACAAGAGTCTTGAATGCTATCACTATGAACCAGATAGCAGAACCTTATATCAGGCTTAGAGCGATAAGACACCTTGAGAAAGGTCGTGTAGTGATTTTTGCAGGCGGAACAGGAAATCCTTTCTTTACAACAGACACTGCTGCCGCATTAAGAGCTTCTGAAATCAATGCTGACGCAATGCTTATGGCAAAAAACAAAGTCAACGGCGTTTACAGCAAAGACCCCAGAAAACACAACGATGCTGAAAAATTTGATTATATTTCCTATGATGATATGATTATTAAGGATTTAAAAGTTATAGATACTGCCGCTATTGCTTTATGCAAAAACAACAACATTCCTATTGTGGTTTTTGATTTTGCCAATACAGAAAGTATGGAAAAAATTGTAAAAGGTGAAAAAGAAGGAACATTAGTAGGAGGATTAAGTAATCATGCCTGTTAATCAATTATTTGAACAAGCTGAAGAAAAAATGAATAAAACCATCGCCGGAACTAAAAAAGAATATTCCGCTATAAGAACAGGCAGAGCAAATCCGCTGGTTCTTGATAAAATAACGATTGAATATTACGGATCACCGACATCTCTTAGACAAATAGCAACTGTGAGCGTTCAGGACGGTCAAACACTAGTTATTACACCGTATGACAAAACAATAATAAATGTTATCGAAAAAGCTATTATGAAGTCAGATCTGGGTGTAACTCCTAACAGTGACGGTGTTTGCATAAGACTAACTTTCCCTCAGCCGACAGAAGAAAGAAGAAAAGAACTTGTTAAAACTGTCAAAAAGGTTGGCGAAGAAGGAAAAGTTGCTATCAGAAACATCCGAAGAGATTCGACTGATACGCTTAAAAAATTGGAAAAATCCGAAAACATTCCTGAAGATGAAGTAAAAAAAGCTCAGGATAAAATACAAAAAATTACTGACAAATATATCAGGGAAATGGATGATGTAGTTGCAGAAAAAGAAAGAGAAGTCTTATCAATTTAAATTTCGGAAGTATTAGTATAAATAAAGAAATATAGGTGTTCGGTGGGCTTAATCAAATTTTTTTCTAAAGCACGGGTTTATGTAGCAACCATCTTTTTGTTAATTTGCCTTGTATCATTAATATATGGGGGATTCCCACTGGCTGTCTTCCTTTCTGTATTAATATATTTTGGTCAGGTTGAACTTGTTAATATGCTAAAAGCAAAGGGAATGAACCCTCCTTTAGCTTTGATTCTTTTTATAGATGCTATTCTTATAATTTGCGCCACTTTAAAACAATATAATTACGTTGTTCCTATTTTAGCAATTTCAACAATAGTTATATTTCTTGTGATTTTATTCAGAGGCGCAAAAGCTTCCATAAACGATATAGGTGCATCGTTTCTTGCAATCTTGTACGGCGGCTTTTTGCCGATACACATTATATTTTTGAGAGATATTAAAGGCCCTGACATCTTATTATTCGGCAGGCATTTTGATCTCGGTATCGGATATATTGTTTTGATGTTCGTAGTAATTTCGTTATGCGATATTGCGGCGTTTTATGTCGGAACTAAACTCGGGAAAACACCTTTATGGCCTGAAATCAGCCCGAAAAAAACTATTGAAGGCTCAGTTGGAGGAACTGTTGTTAGTGTTTTAGGCGCTGTATTAATCGGACATTTTATTGATTTATCTCTTGTTCATTCGATAATATCAGGTTTATTATTATCTTTAGCCGCACAGTTTGGTGATTTGGCGGAATCAATGATAAAAAGAGATGCAGGTTTCAAAGATTCAGGCAATTTACTTCCCGGTCACGGGGGTATGCTTGATAGAGCAGACAGCTATGTCTTTACAGGTGCTATAGCTTATTATTATTTCAGTATTTTTGTTAATAATGGTTCATTGTTATCAACATTTATGCCATTTTGATTTGCTAAATTTTTTTAAATTTACCACAGATTAGAGTTTAAAATTATTTCCATACGTCTATTCCAGCTGTTCATTAGATTTTTCACCTGATAATCACCCCATTTAACACCATTTGTTTTAGGAAGCAGCTTATCATTTAAAAGCTTCATCGCATCTTCGATAGAGTCTACTTTAAAAACATTCTGCTCAGGCACATCCTCAAATAATTCATCAACTTTTTTAATATCTTTATTTCTTCTAGCTTTATCAAGTTGCTTAATTTCCGATGAATCAGTAAAAAAAGTTAAAACACTATTTCCTTCTTTTGCAAATGGATGATCTGTATCTGCCAGCAATCTTACAGAACAATCTTTTGAGGCACTATTATGAAGACGAAGACCGGCTTGGTCTAAAGTATCCACAATAAATCGATAAAGATGAGTTGCTTTTGTTACAGCCTCTTTATGGAAGACATCTATAACAGGTTGTTTATTCCGACCCAATAAAAGTTCTTTACCTTTGGGAATTAAAATTCTATAAGTATCAACTCCTTCGATTTAACGCATTTATTTGATATTTTTATAAAGCGTGTGAATAAAAATAATTGCTATAAAAAATATAAGAATTTTTTCAATCTGTCTGAAAATCAAATACCGTTAACGTTTTTTTGATTTTTATATATATTAATATTTCTTAATATTTAAAAAATCATTTTAAATTTGTCAGGTTATTGGTAGAATTTTCTTAGGAACTAAAATTACGGCAATATTAAAGTGAATAAAGACTCAATAAAAACAACTGCATATTTTCAGGAACAGGGTTTAAAAAAAAGACCCTATTTGAAAATTGAATGGTGTATCAATATATACTAAAACGAGTTTATATTTTCGAAAACTCATCGTTTCCGAAAATAACGCTCCTACTATCGAATACCGCTTTTTATCTATAGTTAAAATCCCAAATTTATTTTTGAAGCGGTATAATAAATAAAAAACTGCATAAAACCCTACAAGCAGACGATAGAATAAGATATTGGGGATATATTACAGAAGAAAATAAATATTTACGAGTTATAACATTAGAAGACGGGACTTTGCATAATGCTTTCTTCGACAGAAATTTTAAGGAGAAATAAACTATGAAATTCAATTATTATCTCGAAACTGATTCCCTGTATATAGATTTATCAGAGAAATCAAGCGTTGAATCTGTTGAAGTATCAGAAGGAATAGTTATTGACTACGATAAAAATGGTAGTATAGTTGGCATTGATATAAATCAGGCAAGCAAAAAAGTTAATATATCCCGCCTTGAAACCCATTCACTGCCTTTAGAAAATATATCTATGACTGCATAAATAATGTTGAATGACAAAAGAAAAACTGAACTTGACGAGCTGCTAAATAACATAAATTTAAGCATAGATGATTATTCTTTGCTTGATGTTGCCCTGACTCACAGTTCATATAATTTTGAAAACAAACTTGCCGAGATAGAAGACAATGAAAGACTTGAATTTCTTGGCGATGCGGTGCTTAAATTGCTGGCAAGCAGGTATTTATACGAAAGATTTCCTGAATATCCCGAAGGTGATCTTACAAAAATACGGGCTGTTCTCGTAAGCGACAATACTCTTGCTCATATTGCCGCTAAAATAAATCTTGATAAATTCCTCAAAATTGGCTATCACGAAGCAAAACTTGGCGGCAGGACACGATTATCAACTCTTGCATGCGCGTTTGAGTCAGTATTAGGTGCGTTTTACCTTGACGGAAAAATTGACATTCTTTACGACTTTCTGGTTAATCTACTGAAGGATGATGTTACAGAAATCGACAACTCTGCTTCAAAGTATAATTTTAAAGCGATGCTTCAAGAATATGCCCAGTCTAACGGAATGAAAATCCCCGAATACAAAGTTGTTGAAGAAAAAGGACCTGCCCATAGCAAAGTCTTTGCTGTTGAAGTTTGGGTAAACGGAGATAAAATGGGTTTTGGAGAAGGAAACTCAAAAAAAGAAGCACATCAAATTGCTGCAAGAATTGCTGCTGTTGCTTTAGGTTTATTGGAAGGGCATGAAAAATAATGAAGAAAAATATAATAGTTGCACCGTCAATTTTGTCTGCCGACTTTGCAAACCTCGAAAGAGATATTAATAAAATCGAAAAAGCAGGAGCTGACTGGGTTCATGTTGATGTAATGGACGGAAGGTTTGTCCCGAACATTACTATAGGCGCACCTGTCGTTAAATCTATCAGAAAAACGACAAAAATGCCATTTGATGTGCATTTAATGATTGTTGAGCCTGCTAAATACATAGAAGACTTCGCAAAAGCAGGTTCTGACTACATAACAATCCACGCAGAAGCCTGCGAAGACAATCTTGAAGAAACCATCGACCTGATAAAAAGTTTCGGGGTCAAAGCAGGAGTTTCTATAAAACCCAAAACTCCTGTTGAAGTCCTGAAAAAAATAATTCACAAGCTTGATTTAGTTTTGATAATGACGGTAGAACCGGGATTTGGAGGTCAATCTTTTATAACGGAATGCCTGCCAAAGATTTCAGAAGTCAGAGAGCTGATAGAACAAGAGAATTTAAAACATATTTTTATTGAAGTTGACGGCGGAATTAATGCAGAGACCGCAAAACTTGCAACAGCCGCAGGGGCAAATGCGCTTGTCGCAGGAAATTATGTCTACAGTGCCAAAAATATGCCAACAGCTATAGCTGCTTTGCGACCAAATTCTATCGATTAAACAGAATTGTTAAATAACTCGGGGCACCAATTAGCTAAAACTGTTGCAAATATTGATTTTTGAGAATGTCATCCTGAGCAAATCGAAGGATCTGTCCAATTTATTATTTTGGCTAAAAATGCTTACTGGACAGATTTTTCGGGTTAAAACCCTCAGAATGACAATTTGTATAAATAAATTATTAGTGTTGAGTGAAAATATACAAAATTATTGTTGCTGCAATAAAATACCAAAAAGCCCGTAGATTTAGTCTACGGGCTTTTTATAACAAACTGTATTTTTATTTTTTCACAGGTACTTGTTGAGGAGCTTTTTGTTTTTTTGCAAGTTCTTTAATTTCTGATTCAATGTTTTTAGGATCGTATTCTTTATCCAAAAATACGATTTTTGCGGTATTTCTTGAACTTTCTATGAATTTTTGTATAACTTGCATTTTAGCCTGTTGCTCAAGATATTTTTGGATTTGAGGTTTTACTTCATCAAAAGGCACTGAACCGGATTTTTTACGGTCAACAACTTTTATAATATGGAAGCCGAATTCTGTTTTTACTATGTCGCTAATTTCTCCCGGTTTTGTAGAAAATGCAACTTTTGAAAACGCGGGTACCATTTGTTTATTGTCGAAAAACCCTAAATCGCCGCCTTTAGTTGCACTTGAAGGGTCTTGAGATTCTTTTCTTGCCAGTTCTTCGAATTTATTAGGATTTGCTTTAACTTCTGCGAGAATTTTTTCAGCTTTTTCTTTGGCTGCATTAATTTCAGATTTAACTTTATTACTTAACTCGCCTGTTGATAATTTTTTGCCTTCAGCTTCAATTTTTGACCTGATATCTGATTCTGATGCACTGATTAGAATATGGCTTGCTCTAACTTGCTCGGGATGCTTGAAATATTGATTCTGGTTTTTTACATAAAAATCTTTTGCTGTACCTTCACTGACAATTTGTACGCCTGAGAGGCTATTGACAAGTTTTTCTTTTAACATATCAAAACCTACCATATCGCTAAAAGTATCTTTATCCAGATTATTTTGTGCAAGAGATTCTTCGAATCGTTTTTTTCCGCCAACTTTATTTGTTATTTCGTCTAATTTAGCTTTAATTTCTTCAGGAGAAACAGAGATTTTTCTTTTATTTGCTTCCTGCGTCAATAATTCTTTAACTATAAGGTCATTTACTGTTTTATTTTTATAAATAAGATAAATAAATTTGTTTTCAGGTTTGTTTACATCAATGTTTAAAGGACCTGTTTTAAAAGATGCATCAACCATTCCTTTTGTTATAACAGAATCATTAATCTTTATAACCGCAGGACCTGTAGCGTTTTTTTCTTTTTGTCCGCAGCCGCTCAAAAAAATCATCGAAGCTGCCATTACCGTCAGTGCTATTTTTTTCATATTTTTTCCTCACCTATATCTGTAGAATTATCAATTTCTTTAATCTCATAAAATTATACAATATTAAAATTATTTTGGGTTATTTGTTACAAAATACTTCATTAACAATTTTGTTCTGCGCATCCACGTGGATAATTGCAGGTTTATATGAGTTCAATTCGTCTTTAGAAAGATGCGCATAGGCACAAATAATTATTTTATCGCCTATAGATACTTTTCTTGCGGCAGCCCCGTTTAAGCATATATCACCGCTTCCTGACCTGCCTAATATAACGTAAGTAGAAAATCTTTCTCCATTATTAATGTTATAGATATCAACTTTTTGATTTTCCCGAATGCCGGAAGCTTTTAAAAGAAGCTCATCTATTGTTATTGAGCCTACATAATTAATGTTTGCATCAGTTACCGTTGCTCTGTGAATTTTTGAAAAAAGCATTTCAATTAGCATGACTTACCCTTAATTTTCTGTCTGTTTCTTTAAAATTATAATTCAAACAATTTAAAAAACTCGTGCTGTTGATTAAAAAATTACATTTTAAAGTTAATAATAGAATTAAAAATTTCTTCCAGAATATCGAGTTTTTCTTCATTAGAAAGAGCAAGATTATTTATTAAAATAATAGAATTAAAGTTCTCAGAGCTTTTTGGTGATTGAGTCCATTTAACTTTTTTTGAAAGTTCAGGTCGAAATTTATTTTGAAGAAGCCTGAATTCTGCTAATGAAATATTACTAAAAATCCTGATGCTTTCAAAGGCTTCCCTTACGAGAGAAATTCCGATATCTGTTGCTATAAGCCTTAGCCTGATGACTTTTATAAGTCTTTTAACTTCTTCGGGGATTTTCCCGAATCTGTCAATCCACTCATCTTCCAGCACTTCCAGCTCTTTATAACTTTTTACATCCGCAAGGCGTTTGTATTCTACCATTTTTTGCTCTTTATCACCCACCCATTCATCAGGTATAAAGGCCGTTATGTTAATATCAATGATTGTAGGCTCTTTCTTATCAAGTTTTTCTCCTTTTAATTCTTTTATTGACTCTTCAAGCATCTGGCAATACAAATCAAATCCGACAGAAACCATATGCCCATGTTGCTGTTGACCGAGAATATTCCCCACACCTCTTATTTCTAAATCCCTCAGCGCAATCTGATAACCGCTCCCCAGTGTAGTAAAATCTTTTATAGCCTTAAGCCTGTCTTTTGCTTCTGCTGATAAAACTTTTCCGTCTCTGTAAAAACAGTACGCATAAGCCTGTGTTTCGCTTCTTCCTACCCTTCCTCTTATCTGGTAGAGTTGTGCCAGACCAAATTTATCCGCATCATCAATTATTATGGTGTTAGCATTCGGAATATCAAGGCCGGATTCAATTATAGTGGTACAAATCAAAATATCATACTCATGCGCCCCGAATTCGTACATGATTTTTTCGAGGACTTTTTCGTTCATTTGCCCGTGAGCAACTGCAATTCTTGCCTTTGGCACAAGCTTTTGAAGGTCTTCTTCTGTTTTATATATTGATTGCACCCTGTTATGCAGAAAATAAACCTGCCCTTCTCTTTCCAGTTCGTGATTTATGGCCGTTCTCAGGAGAGATTCGTTAAAATGCCCGACATAAGTCTTTATAGGAGTTCTGTTTACAGGCGGTGTATTAATAATACTCATTTCTCTTAACCCTGATAAAGCCATATTAAGCGTTCTTGGAATCGGAGTGGCTGACATGGTCAAAACATCGACTTCTGATTTAAATTCCTTGATTTTTTCTTTATGCGTTACACCAAATCTATGTTCTTCATCAACAACGAGAAGTCCCAGATTTTTGAACTGTATGTCTTTTTGCAAAAGGCGATGCGTACCGACCACAAGGTCGCAATCTCCTATAAGCAGCTTATTTACAGTAATTTTCTGCTCTTTTGCGCTTCTAAATCTTGACAAAAGCTCAACCCTGACGGGATAAGCCCTGAATCTTTCCAAAAACGTCAAATAATGCTGCTGTGCAAGAATAGTTGTCGGAACTAAAATCGCCACCTGCTTACCCGATAAAACAGCTTTAAACGTTGCTCTTAAGGCAACTTCTGTTTTACCGAATCCGACATCTCCGCAGATTAACCTGTCCATTACTTTTTCTGATTCCATATCGGTTTTAGTTTCATTAATAGACTGAAGTTGGTCAGGAGTCTCATTATAAGGGAATGCATTTTCCATTTCAAGCTGCCACGGGCTGTCTGCTTCAAACATAAAACCCTTAGTTTTGGCTCTCTGTGCGTAAAGTCTTAATAATTGATCTGCAATATCCGCAATAGCGCCTTTAACTCTGTTTTTGACCTTAGTCCATTCGACTCCGCCCATTCTGGTAAGCTTTGGAGCGCTGCCTGCACCTCTATAGCGAGAAAGCATGTTTATTTGCTCTGCCGGCATGTGGAGTTTGTCGCTCTGAGCGTATTCAATCGTCAAATAATCTTTTTCCTGCCCGTCAATTTCCTGCTTACAAAGCCCTATAAATTTTCCTATCCCGTGTTTTGCATGGACAACAAAATCGCCTTCTTTTAAGTCATTCACAGATGTCAAATAATCTATATTCTCTTTTTTAGAAAGTTTTTTCCCTAAAGTAGGTTTTTTGATTTTTTTATTAAAAAGCTCTGTATCAGTGATAACTGCAAGGTTTATTTCGGGAAGAACAAACCCTTCGGTAAATCCTGCCCTTGAAATAATGATTTCTCTTGATTTTATATCAAAAAACTGCGGTGTATTTAAATCTATATCTATTGAATGACAATCAAACTCTTTAAGCGCTTCTACAAGCCTTTGAGGATATTCTGTCGTTACAAATACGCTGTAGCCCTTATTTCTGAGGTCGGTCATATAATAGGCAGCTTTATTAATATCAGCCAAAAACTTTGGTACGGATATATTTTCCATTTCTTCAACAGCGTCTGCCTCGTCATTGATAAAACTTGTCAGGTTTAAAGCCGCGAATTTGCCGATATGTTCAATCACTTCATCGGGTTTTTTGTGCAATAAGCAGGGAAGTTCGAGAGCTAAACCTTCATTTATGTTTTTTTCATACTCTTTTAAGTATTTTTCGTCTTGCACATAGAGTTTTTGCTGTAATTCTATTGATTCATGCGTAATTATTACTGTATCTTCAGGCAAATAATCAAATATATCGCTGAAATTATCATCAAGAAGAGGCGCAAGGTACTCTATACCTTCTGTATAAGTATCAGCTTCAAAAGACATAATAAAACTTTCAACTGTTGTTTCAAGAGTATATTTTGCATTTTCCGAAAGTTTTTCAATCTGTTTATCCTTAATCTCGTTGATTTTGCGAATAAAAAGCTGTTTTTTTTCTTCTGAAATCAAGATATTATATCTGGGTTCTATGATAATTTCTTCAATTCTTCTGATAGAACGCTGGTTATCTATATTAAAAACCCTGATGCTTTCTACTTCTTCACAGAAAAATTCAATTCTTACAGGCTCGTTTGAAATAGGATAAACATCCATTATATCTCCGCGCAAACTAAATTCTCCCGGGTCAACAACAGTTACAACCCTTTTGTAACCGATATCTGTAAGAAATTTTGCAGTTTCTTGCGGATCAGCAGGGGCTTTTAACTTTAAACAGACTGAATTATTCTCTGTTTTAAGTCTTTCTAAGTAAGTATTTAAAAGGTTTTTTGCAGGAGTGATGAGAATATCGGCTTCTCCTGTACGAAAAGATTTCAGCGCCTTAAGCTGTTCTTCCGTAATTGACGGATCACTCCAAACCTGCTCATACGGAGAAGTTTCCTGCGAAAACAAAAAATTGGTTATTTTATTCGTAAAAAGTTTTATTTCGTTATGATATTTCAAAGCTGTTGAAATATCGGGAGTAACAAGCAAAACAGGATGTTGCAGGTTATTAACTATATATGAAACGAGAAAACTTCTTGCCGAACCCGTAAGTCCTGTCAGGCAAGTTGTTTGATGATGATCCAGATTTCTTAAAATTTTCCTGATTTTTGCAGATTGCGAAGCTAAATCGCTAAATATATTATAAATTTCCTGATTGTACAATTTTTAGACCCGACTATATAAAGAATGAAAATCAACTAAATCTTAGCATAGACAGAGAAAAATAAGATTGATTAAAACTGAAGAATTAAATCGCAATTTTGCTTATTAGCAAAAAGGATTAGTCCTTCAGAATATTTGAAGCCGAATTGTATTTACTTAAAAACAACAAAAATAGCCAAATAAGCTTTCTGTGATTATATTTTAGCCATTTACTTATTGTTAAGTATTGTAACAATATTTTTGTGTTTTATTACTATAAATCGTAATTTTGGAGAAAAAATTATACTTTTTGAGTTTTATAAACCGAATTTTAATAAATTTTAACTAAAATTTTAACGAATATTGTAAAAAATTTTACAAAAAATGCTTATAATTTATGTTTTCTTAGAATATTAAGCAAATTTTACAATACAGCCCTGCCTCTTAACAGAAAGAAGTTCATGTTATATATTAAGCCTAAAAGAAACATTTAATCTTAGAGGGATATATGTGCATATTGAGGCAAAGATTGGCCTGTAAAGGCTTTATTTTAGTGCATAAAAAATTTAAACTCACTCACTACCAACATTGCAGCGAAGAAGTTTGAAAAAAACCCTGCAATGTTTATTTTTTTAAAATTATTAAAATTAAGCAGTTAAAATTTAGTATTCATAAAAATTCAGAAAGGGTAAAAGGTAAAAAAATGAGAAAATTTTTGGAAAAACATCTGAAACTGTTCATTTTGGGAATGATAATGGTTTTGAGCCTGTCATTCATTCACAGCACACCGATTTTTGCAAAAGAAACAGCTGCTTCGACTACAGTTGAGGTTATAAAACAAGAACAGGCAACTGTTCCTCCTGCCGTTATAGTCCAGCCTTCACAACCTGCGCCCATTGACAAAGGCGATACTGCATGGCTGTTGATTTCTACTGCTCTTGTTATGCTTATGACTCCCGGATTGGCTCTGTTTTACGGGGGTATGGTCAGGTCAAAAAACATACTCGGCACAGTTATGCAGAGTTTTATTTCTCTTGCCGTAGTAACAATAATATGGTTTTTATACGGATACAGTCTTGCATTCGGGCCTGACAAGTGGTCACTAATCGGAGGACTAGACTATATCGGACTAAAAGGTGTCGGAATGGATCCCGGGCCATTTGCCGCAACTGTTCCTCATATTGCATTTATGGCATTTCAGTTAATGTTTGCCATTATTACACCTGCTCTTATAACAGGTGCTTTTGCTGAAAGATTTAAATTCAAAACATATCTTGTGTTTTTAGTATTATGGGTAACTCTTGTTTACTGCCCGCTTGCCCACTGGGTTTGGGGCGGCGGATGGATAGGCTCTAAACTCGGAGCTATCGACTTTGCAGGCGGTCTTGTTGTTCATATTTCTTCAGGTGCATCTGCTCTTGCGGCTGCGATTATTGTCGGAAGAAGAAGAGACTACGGAGTAAAAGCGATTCCTCCTCACAATCTTGTTTTAACGTTGTTGGGCGCATCACTGCTCTGGTTTGGATGGTACGGATTCAATGCAGGAAGCGCTTTAGTCGCTAACGGGCTTGCCGCTACCGCTTTTGTAACAACTCATATTGCAACTGCCGCAGCTGTTTTATCATGGATGTTCGCGGAATGGATTCACCAGCATAAACCTACAGCACTTGGTGCTGCATCAGGAGCGGTTGCAGGTCTTGTTGCAATTACACCTGCCGCCGGATTTGTTACTCCATTCGGTTCATTAATAATAGGCTTAATAGGCGGATTAGTTTGCTATATTGCCGTAAATCTTAAATCTGTATTTGGTTATGATGATTCTCTTGATGCAGTGGGTGTTCACGGTGTTGGCGGAACATGGGGCGCGATAGCAACAGGTTTATTCGCTTGTGCCGCTATTAACGGAAAAACAGGTTTGTTCTACGGAAGCGCAGGTCTGTTAAATCCACAAATAATCAGTGTCATAACTGCATGGGCATTCTCTTTCGTTGTTACAATCATACTTCTTAAAGTACTTGATGTAACTATGGGACTTAGAGTCAGTGAAGAAGAAGAAAATACAGGTCTTGACTTGAGTGAACATGGTGAAAGAGCTTATTCACTGTAATATAATTGTCTATGTATTATAAATTTATAAACCCGGAGGTATTATGAAAAAAATAGATGCGATAATCAAACCGTTTAAACTTGATGAAGTAAAAAATGCTTTGCATGATATAGGTGTTAAAGGTATGACCGTTACCGAAGTCAAAGGTTTTGGTCGCCAAAAAGGCGTAGTAGAAGTTTATAGGGGTGCTGAATATCATATCCAGTTTATTCCTAAGGTAAAACTCGAAATAGTTGTTAATGACGATATTGTTGCGCAAGTAGTTCAAATTATTCAGGAAAGAGCTCAAACAGGCGAAATCGGAGACGGTAAAATCTTTATCTCGCCTGTTGAAGAAACAATAAGAATAAGAACGGGTGAACGAGGAGAAACCGCAATATAATTAACAAACAGCGCAGAAGCCCATTTTATCAGACTAAATTTTCTTTTACGGCTTTAACGGCTGCCTGTACTCTGTCATTTACACAAAGTTTCTGTAAAATACTGCAAACATGGGCTTTTGAGGTATGAACGCTTATAAAGAGTTCTTTGCCTATTTCTGTGTTGCTTTTTCCTTTTACAACCAAACCAAGCACTTCAAATTCTCTTGCTGATAATTGGGATTTTATAACTGAATGTTCAGGAGGATTGAAACTTTTTCTAGTTTCAGGCTTAGGATAAGTTTTTAATATTACTTCAGCAATTAAGGGGTCAAACCATGCCGCTCCGTTGCTTACATCTTTGATGACGTTCACAAGGGTCTCGGCGTCTATGTCTTTTAAACAATAAGCATTTGCTCCTGAACCCAGAGCCGCAAGGACTTCTTCTGTTCTGTTGTGAGAAGTCAAAATTACTACTTTAATATTTTCATTAAAAGCTTTTATTTGCTGAGTCAGCTCAATGCCGTTCATCTCCGGTAATCCGAGATCTACAAGAACGACATCGGGTCGGATTTCTTTAATTATTTTTATGCCTTCTTCACCTGTTGCGGCTTCACCTGTTATCTTAAGCCACTTATATTCTTGCAGAGCGCATTTTAAGCCAATTCTGCTAAGTTTATAATCTTCAATTAAAACAACTTGAATGATTTTTGTTTCTAAAGTATCGATTTCTATTTCCTCCAATTATTATAATAACCATGTATCTATTAAATACAAATATTTATTCCAACTTTCTAAGCATAACAGTGTAATAATTAAATTGATATAGCCGTTATTCATAATTAACCCGAATGGTCAGGTGATAGTCATGTGGGTATTATTCTATACTGTGCTCGCAAAATAATTTGGTCTAAGATCGCAATAAATATCAAAAGAGTATTTTATTCCTCTATAAATTAAACTATTTAATTATATTTACAGTTGTTATTGTAATAATTGTTAAAATATCATTGTAATTATCTGAATTAAAAGGTAAGATATCTCTGTTGTAAATAAATGAGAGGTTTGTCATGAACAAAGAAGAATTAGTAAAAGAAATCGCTAAAAAAACTAAATTATCACAAAAAGAAGTTACTGAAATTGTTAGTACTACAGTTGACATAATTACTAAAACAGTTTCAAAAGGCAAAAAAGTTACTCTAGTTGGATTTGGTACTTTTGAAGCTCGCAAAAGAGCTGCAAGAACCGGTAGAAACCCTCAAACAGGCGCAGCACTTCAGATCTCTGCTAAAACTGTTCCTGCTTTCTCAGCCGGCAAAAAATTCAAAGAAATCGTCAATCCTGTAAAAGCAACTGCAAAAGCTTAAAACCCAAGTCAGTAATAAAAAGCCGCCTTTTCAAGGGCGGCTTTTTGTTTTAATTATATATTTTGATTTATGCGAATAATTTATTAAAATAGTCTTGATCTTCGAAAGTTTCTTTACCCCGGGCTGTACTTCCATTTTTAAGATTTAAGGTGAATGTTCCGAATATTCCTGTTGAATTTGTATTATCTATTGCACTAAAAGATCTCAAATCAACACCGCTTATTTTATTTAGATCATATTTCCTGTTTGAAATTTTACCGTCAAGTACTTCATTCAAGGAAACACCTGCTGCTGTTAATTCATCCGTGCTGACTTTTCCGTCTTTATTTGTATCCAGTGATTTCATATCTGCAAATAAATTATCTTTTGTATCATTTATACCTAATATTTCTTGTTTTCCATCTACTTTATTGTTTCCGTTTGTATCCCGCGTAAATATATAGTTCTTTCCGTCTATATTCACTTCATATGGATCCCACAGTCCTCTATTATGCAATTCGGTACCATACTTATCATTCGGAATTGAACCTGCAGCTACCCATGCAGCTCGGAGTTCTGCATCAGACATCTGTTGCGGAGTTTTTGCCGCTGCTGCTGCCGCATCTGCAGCTTTTTGCGCTGCCGCTTGTTGTGCTGCTACAGCTGCTGCCTCAGCTGCCGCTTTTTTAGCTGCGGCTTCGGCTGCTTGTTGATTTATTATATTAATAACGTTTCCATAGAGTTTGTTAAAATTATCATACCACCCAACATTATAGTCTGTCTGAACTGCTAAGTTGGTTTGATTAATTGTACCGGCCCAAATACCATTCGTATTTTGAGTAGAATTTACATTCAAATTGTATTGCTGAACATTTACATACAAATTACTAGAATTTACCGCATTAATCATCTTTTACCTCTATCTTATTACCTTACCTATAAATAATTACCTTACCTGTATATATAAAGTATATACAGGTAGCCTAAAATCAATAATAAGGCTTTTTGTTACAAACTTTAACAATATCTGGTTGCTTGAGTTCAATTTTTAATTGCAACACGTTATCAGAACAAACATATATTATAGATATGTAGAAAGATCAGGTGTTAAAACGGGAAGAGTAAAACATCTGACAGGAAAAGAAAGAGATGAAATCTCTATCCTGCATGCAGAAGGAAAAAGTCCTGCACAAATTGGTAAAATTATCGGCAGACATCGATCTATACTGAAACGAGTTTGTTTTCAGGAAAACCGACAAAGCCGCATTTTCCTGAAAAGCATCACTCCTAAAAGCTTTAGTGCTTTCGCAAAAAATATTTCATTTCTTAATTACTTTTTCAGAGCACTATACAATAACAGGATTTTCTCCAAAGATTGCTTTTGTTTGAGCTTTTATATCATTTAAAATATTTTCAACTTCAACAGGAGTTGTAATTTCTGCCTTTTTACCGTCTTTTTCAAGAACATCAAAGATAGATAGGATCTTTTGCGATAATGTTTTGTTCAATTCTTTTTTAACTTTAGTTGTTTCAGGAATATATTTTTCGCCTGAAAGAGAATTGAACGATTCCAATATCTTTTTAAAATCAGATTCCGGCAAATCTATCCCTTTTTTCAAAGCATTAAGAGTTTTATTAAATAATATTTTTTCTTCTTTATTTTTAATATTGAATATTTTTGTTAAATCAATTTCCCATTTTCTGGCTACTTTTGTTATTTCGTTGCGGACTTTGTTATTATCAATAGTTTTTGCCAGATGTTTCCCTCTGTCAAAAACAAATCCGACAAACACAAGACCACAGCCCAGCCATTGAGCAGCTCTGCCCTGTTTGCTGTCAATTCCAACAAGCTGGCTGATTCCATTAAAGATTCCGCCTGTTAAAAAGCCTGCTCCACCGGCAGCATCTTTTAAATTTCTGGCGACTGACACTTTATCTATTCCAAACTTGGTCATTCCGATATTATCAGTAAAAAATCCGCCTTCTTCAACTTTAAGACTACTTTTTTGAGCTTTTTTGTTGTCAATCAAAGAAAATAAAACCACACCGAGTCCTCCAACCGTAAGAACTGCGGAAGCAACTTGCATTAAATAGTTTTTAGGCTGTTTTAAAACCTTATCTATAAACACTTTACCGTCTTTATTAATACTTTCTTGAATAATCACAGACTTTGGTGTTAAAAAGAAAATGTTTTCTCTGAAAAATTTTACAGCCTCAGCATTTTTTGGTGTAAACAATTTAAAAGTATTTTTCGCCAAATCTGAACAGGATTTACCTATTTCAACAATGCTGCTTTTTACATTGCCTAAAATTATTTTTGTTTTTCCTGCGAGTGTTTTTTCAGTTCTAAGTTTATTTTTATCAAGAAGCAGTTCAGGATTGCTTTCTAAAGCCAAGCCCGCAAAAATAGAAGCGATACCCACACCAAAAAGCCCTGTCCCCAGAGGCGTTTCTATACATGGAGCAGCTCCCAGATTTATTGTTTCTCCTATGGTCATCATAGGCATTCCTGCCGTCAAGCCTGTTGTCATCCCTGCTATTGTTGTTGCGGCAATACCTACTTTTGCGGCATTTAATCCGAACTTCGCAAATTCGGTTTCAGGGACAATAGTTTTGACTCCTTCATGGTTTATTTCATTTTTTTTATCCACATTTTCAGGAAAAAATATGTTTTTTATTTTCCCGTTACTTTTTTTATAAGTATCATAATAAAGCCCTGAGCTTCCTATTATATAGCCAACTGCGCCTAATACCGAGGAGGCAAGCGCAATAATCGGCAAAGCAAGATTATCTTTTTTTATAACTTTATAAATATCAGGTTTTGAGCCAAATTTAATATTATTATTCGCAGCTACAGAATTTTTTGCTGATAATGATTTATTAAGATTAATATTAAATTCATAATGATTTTTTGTGCTTAAACTCACCTCAGTAAACCTCTTTAAATTTAAACAGTCCTACTAAGATAATGCTCCTAAAAAAATAAATTGATAGAATTTTTAATAAATATTACACAATCTTTACAGAAACCAATTATTGCCTCTGCATGCTATAGTGTTCTGAAAAAGTAATTAAGAAATGAAATATTTTTTGCGAAAGCACTATAGCTTTTAGGAGTGATGCTTTTCGGGAAAATCCAGCTTTGCCGGTTTTCCTGAAAACAAAAGCGTTTCAGTATAAATCTTTTTGTATTTCCAAAGCATATAAACTTGGATTGCCAGATAGTCAAAATCCCCATAAATATTGGTATTGTCACTCTGAGGGCTAAAGTTCGAAGAATCTGTCCAAAAAAGTATTTAAGCTTAAAACCCAAAAGGGCTCGATATTTCGCTTTGCTCAACATGACAAGAAAAAAATTAACCGGCAATTAGAATTATAAATTATTTTTTTATTTCTGATTCTAATAATTTCTGATTTAGTCTTAGAATGAGCTTATCAACATCTTCATCTTTTATCTCAGAATTTGAATCAGGATAAAGTTTATATAATTTCTGATAAATATTTGTCTTCTCTAAAGCTTCTGTATATTTTTTTTGTTTTTCAAGCAAATAAATATAATTCAGGTAAGCTTTTTTGTCTGTAGGATAATATATCAAAACCTGTTTTATTATAGCTTCCGAAGTTACATAATCATTTTTCTTATTTTTTTTATTACTATAAAGACTTATCGACTGATTTAGTTTTTCATCAGCGACAGAAAATTTAACAGCTATTCGATTTACTATAGGGACAAGCTCTTCATTATGATAAGAAGTTTTTTTCAGCTCTTCTACAAGGTTTAACGCTTCATCATAGTTATGGTCATAACATAAGCTTTTTAGGACTTTGAATTTTTCATAATTTGAGAGCTTAAATGTTAATAATTTTTCAAGTTTTTCATGGCTATCTTCAAAATTTCCCAGAAAAAATTCTGCTCTTACTTCGTTTAACAGGTCATAAAAATCAAAAGTTTCGCTTATGGAAAGATTAATAAATTTTTGTCTGACCTCTTCAGGCATTTGGTCTTCATTAATCAGTTTGAATTTTGTAAGAGGAATAACTACTCTTGAATTTTCTTTTGTTTTCAAAATATATTTTGAATCATTTACAAAATCCGCTGAACTTGCAAAACCTTCAATCCATTTTGCATAATATAATTCTGCCAGTCCCGTTATTGCATTGATATTCTTGGGATTTTTATTAAGAACACTTATATAGGACTCTCTTGCTTTTGTAAATTCATCTGCAACAAGATATAAATCTGCCTGCATTATTGTATTTAATTCATCATTTATATTGTTAAACAGATCAGTTGTTGATTTTTCTTTAGTTGAAAGCATTTCTGAATCGTTATAAGAAATTTTTATTAACCTGTCTAAATTTTGCTGTGATTGTTGATGCTCAGGTTTTAATTTAAGCGATTTAATATAATTTTTTTGTGCGTTTTCATTATTGCCTTCCTGCTCGGAAAGCTTTGCCAACATATAATAAGTTTTATAATTGGAAGTTAAACCTGCTGAAATGGACTTTTGGAGATAAATTTTTGATTTGGCAAATTCTTTAGTTTTATACAAATATTCTCCGATTAAATACAGTGCCTGTGCATTATTTGTACTGAGTTCTTTTGCTTTTAATATTTCATCAAGGGCCAGAGCGCTCTGACCATTTATATAATAAACATCTGCAAGACCAATATGTGCAAAAGGAGAAGAAGGATTATACTTATATGCGGTATAAAAATTATCAAAAGCCTTTATCAGGCAAAGTTTTTTTAATTCCAATTCCTCCGGTGTATTTCCAAGAGAATTAGCTTTTTTAAAATAAATATTTCCAAGTGAAATAAAAGCGTCAATATTGTTATAAGAAATTTTTACGGCTTTTTTGGCCATATTTTCAGCTTCTTTGTACATCCCCCTGCTCAATAGTGAATTTGCCGCAGAAATAAAAAACCTTGGGCTATTATTGACCCTTTTTTGTATTCTATTAAGCTCTATCATGGCTTTTGCCTCTTGATTACTATCAAGATACAAGTTTATAAGCTGAATAGAAGCATCTGTATTTTGCGGATTCTTATTTATAGCTGAAGTTAAAGCTCTTTCTTTAACCAAAACACCTGACCGATTAGTATTCCAACTCGAAGCACCGCAAGAGAAGCAATTTCCCGCGAAAAAAATTGTAATGGCTGCTATTATTATTTTTTTAAACTTCAAGTGCATAATTTTATCTTTGCATAGCTCTACATTTATATTGTAATAAATTATTTTTTTCTGACATCAATTTTGTAATGTATTAACAGAAATTATTCAACTCAAATCGCCAATTAGCTAAAATTATTGCAAATATTGATTTTCGAGAATGTCATCCTGAGCAAAGCGAAGGATCTGTCCAATTTATTATTTTAGCTAAAAATGCTTACCGGACAGATTATTCGGGCTTTAGCCCTCAGAATGACAATTTGTAAAAATAAATTAATAGGTGACCGGGATTAATTAAATTCATGCGTCATTGCGAAGGGTACCCGCTTTTTTGATTAATTATCAAAAAAGGAGGGGGCAGCCAAAGCACTCGACGCGGCAATCCATTTTGTTTCTATAGATTGCTTCGCTATGCTCGCAATGACGATTTTAACGACTTAGCAATTTGAATTAGTCAGTCTCTTTTGCATGACAATTCGATTGTGTTTCGTGTATATTTAACGGTAGATAAAGTAGGAATATAAGGAGAATAAAATGTCAAAACTCTGGGGCGGAAGATTTCAAAAATCAACAGACAAGCTGGTAGACGACTTTAATTCTTCTATCAGATTTGACCGGAGGCTTTATAAACAAGATATTTTAGGCAGTATAGCCCACGTTAAAATGCTGGGAAAGCAAGAAATAATTCCTGTTGCTGATTCACAGCTCATAGAAAAAACTTTAATTGAAATTCTGCAAGATATAGAAGCATGCAAAGTTGAATTTGATATTGCGGCAGAAGATATTCATATGAATATTGAACAAATTTTAATATCAAGAATCGGCGATATCGGAAAAAAGCTGCATACCGGAAGAAGCCGAAATGATCAGGTTGCTCTTGATATGAGAATGTATGTAAAAGATGAAATCAGGATTATTCAGGATATGATTTCCAATTTGCAAGAAGTTCTTTTGGATATAGCAAAAGAAAATCTCGAGACAATACTTCCAGGATACACACACCTTCAAAAAGCACAGCCAATTTCTCTGGCACACCACTTTATGGCGTATTTTGAAATGCTGAAAAGAGATAAATCAAGACTTGAAGATACATACAAGAGAACAAATTCCCTTCCTCTGGGTTCAGGGGCTCTGGCTGCGACTACTTATCCGCTGGACAGAGAATTTGTAGCGGAAGAATTGGGTTTTGAAGCTGTTTCTCTTAACAGCCTCGATGCTGTTTCTGACAGAGATTTTTGCATTGAGCTTTTAAACAGCCTTTCAATTCTCATGATGCATTTAAGCAGGTTTTCAGAAGAAATTATTATCTGGTGTTCTCATGAATTTCAGTTTATAGAACTTGATGATGCTTTTTCTACCGGAAGTTCTATTATGCCGCAGAAAAAAAATCCTGATATTGCCGAGCTGGTGAGAGGAAAAACAGGCAGAATCTACGGCAGCCTTATGGCTCTTCTTGCAACAATGAAGTCGCTCCCTCTTGCTTACAACAAAGACATGCAGGAAGACAAAGAACCGGTTTTTGATGCTATAGACAACGTTAAAATGTGCCTTCCCGTGTTTACGGATATGGTTAAAACTATGAAAATAAAAAAAGACAGGATGTACGAAGGCGCGAAAGGCGGATTTACCAACGCAACAGATTTGGCTGATTATCTGGTTAAAAAAGGCATCGCTTTCAGAGATGCGCATGGCATCGTGGGGAAAATTGTTTTTTCCTGCATCCAGCGAAATATTGGGCTTGATGATATGACACTTGAGGAGTACAAACAAATTTCTCCGTTTATAGAAGAAGATGTTTTTAAGGCTATATCCCTTGAAGAATGCGTGAACAAACGCAATGTCATTGGCGGACCTTCAAAAGAAATGATGGAAAAAGTTATACAAATAAATGAAGAATATCTGAGTTTTTAATAACTCGAATTGCTAAATAAAAAAGACTTACTTTTTAAAAAGTAAGTCTTTTTTGTATCTATAGAAAGAAATTAAATTTATTCTTCGGTTTCTTCAACAGTTTCAGTTTCTTCAGAGAGATCTTCTAAATCTTCAACATCTTCCTGAATTACTGCACCCATTGCTTCTTCTATTGAAAAATCAGGAGCTCCGAACAACCCTTCGATTTCTTCAAGAATCGCTGAAGGTTTTCTTGCGCTGTTTCTGTTTCTTCTTTTTCTTTCTTCTTCTTCAAGATCTTCGGAAGAATGTGTAAGATGGTAGTAGCCTGTACCTGCAGGAATCAATCTACCAATAATTACGTTCTCTTTCAAACCTCTTAACATGTCTTTTTTACCTTCGACAGCAGCTTCTGTCAGAACTCTTGTGGTTTCCTGGAAACTTGCCGCTGATATAAAGCTTTCTGTGTTTAAACTTGCTTTTGTAATACCGAGAAGTACAGGATGCCATGTTGCAAGTTCCCCGCCCAGTTCGGCTACTGCTTTATTTTCAACTTCTACAGTGTACATTTCTGTAAGTTCGCCCGGTAAAAGTTTTGTATCACCTGATTCATCAACTTTAACTTTTTTAGACATCTGACGAACAATAACTTCAACGTGCTTATCAGCAATTTCTACACCTTGCGAACGGTATACTCTTTGAACTTCATCAAGAAGGTATTGCTGAACAGCTTCAACACCACTAAGCCTTACAACGTCATGCGGATTAAGAGGCCCGCTGGTAAGAGGTTGTCCCTGCTTGATTTTCTGTTTGTCAGTTACAATAATACTTGAATCGATAGGAACTTTGATTTCCTGACGACCAGTTTCTCCTGCGAGGAAAAGTCTTACCGCATCTTCTTCATATTCAAGAACAGCTTCTCCGTTTTCTTCTGCAAGAATAGCACTTTCTTTCGGTTTTCTTCCTTCTAAAAGTTCTTCAACTCTAGGAAGACCCTGTACAATATCTCCGGTTTTCTGACGTTCAAATACTAAAGTTGCAAGGAAATCACCGCGCTGTACAAGACTTTCATTATCAACCTGAAGCTGTGCGCCCTGACTGATTAAGTACGGTCTTGATTTATGAATAACAATTTCGTTTTTATTAACTTCAAGAATTTGACCTGCAATTTGAGATTTTTCTCCGCTTTCAGAAATTATCTGATCAAGACTTACTAAATCGCCTTCTTTAACTACAGGAGCTGTTTTTAAATTAATAATTTCTTTTGATTCAGGAGAAATCAGAAGCAATCTTCTCATTTCTGCTTTTTCTGCTGCGCCCAAACTCACTTTTGCATCGTTTCTTGCAAGTACCTGTGTTTTAGAAACCGGCGTCTTCGCTTCGATTATCTGTCCTGATTTCACAAGAAGTTCTGTCTGAAGTGAAGCTTTTTCTCTTGAGCCTGTTTCTGTTTCTCTTCTAACTATTAAGTTATCAAGAACAACGATTTTAAGGTTTTGCTCTTCGCTATCTTTTGATGTAAGTTCAACAAGCCCTTTTAAGTGGCTTAAATATCCGCTCATTTGAAGAACAAGGCTAACTCTTGTCAAGCTTGCACCTTCTAATTGACGAATTCTTGCTCCATCTCTATATTGAAGTTGAGTTACAGGAACAATTTCAATCAAATCTTCAGTTGTATTGAAAGCAATATTAACTTCTTTTGGAGTTATATCATATTCCTGAACAGGTCTTATAAGCAATTCTATTGATTTTGAAGAAAGTTCAATATCTTCTTCAATTTCAACTTCGACATCATCGTCAGTTATATCAATAGCACCGACTTCAGCAGTCAATCCTGAAATAATGCTGACCATGCTTTTTTCTTTAGCTTTAATGCCGACAGCAATTTCTGTTCCTGCATCGACTATTTCACCATCTTCAACTTTTAAAAGATTAACATCATCTAGTTTTACAAGTTTACCTGGTCTTACAATAACTTCATGAATGATATCGTTGTATTCTTTAATTTCAACAACGCCGTCAATATGAGTTCTTACATCTTTTACGACTTCTGTTCCGGCAACAACAAATGTACCAGACTCAACCATTTTTAATGTTGAATCTTTATTGACCTGATGAATTTCTTCAGGAATGAAAACGACTTTTCCCGGATTAGTTACTATCTGGTTTTCATCAGTTTCTACACCTGCATAACGGATTTCACCGCTTGATGTAACTGTATTTTCTTCATCAATAAGTTCCGCAATTACCATTCCGTTTTCTACAAGAGTATCAATAGGTGATTTTATAACGTAATTTTCATCACATCCCTGAACTTTCCAGAGCTGTTCTTTTTTGGTTGACTCTAATTCAGCGTTCTTAGGAGTTATAGATGCAATAACGATAGTAATTTCTTTACCGTTTACAATTTTTTTGATTTTTTTACCGTTTTTTGTAATTTCTTCAAGTTCCAACTCGGAAGAAAGTCTGACTTCTCCTCCATGTTCGCTTAAAGTGATAGTTTCAGCGAGGACATCTCCCTGCTTTATAAGTTGATTATTTTTAACAAGAATTTCTGAACCACCCGGAAGATTATATACATCACCTGAAAGAATCCAGATTTTTCCGCTTCTGTTTGCAGTTCTGCTGATGTTTCCTTGTCTGTCGCGTTTTTCATCAACGCTAAATCCGTCAAAATGGATTTTTCCGCCAATATCAGTAGTTATATCTTTTGTTGCTCTTTCTGTCAGACGACCGCCGTCCGCACCTGCACCGGGTTCATACTCGGCAATAGCTTCACCTGCTTTAACAACATCTCCTGTATTATAAAAAATTGTTGCTCCGTAAGGAATAACATAAGAATGTTTTTTGCCTTTTGCATCTTCGATTTCAAGTTTGCCTTCTCTGGTGCTTACCTGAACGTCATCACCATGTCTGGTTCTCAAATCTTTTGTATTAAGACCTGTAACAATTTTACCTGCTACTTTTGTATTAATTTTACGCATACTTGAAGAACCTCTGAATACACCGCCTGTGTGGAATGTTCTCATAGTAAGCTGTGTTCCGGGTTCCCCGATACTCTGTGCAGCGATAATACCAATGGCTTCACCGATATCAACAGGGTTATTTTTGGTTAACGCCCATCCATAACATTTTTGACAAATCCCATACTCTGATTCACATGTTAAAGGAGAGCGGATTTTAATTTTTTTCAACTTTAATCCTGAAATTTTTCTTATGTCTTCATTATTTAAAGTTGTAGTTTTTGTTATTAAAACATTTCCTTCTTCATCAACAATATCTTCAAGAACAGTTCTTCCTAAAAGTCTGTCGTGAAGGGAAACATATTCTTTTTCAGCATCTCTGATGGATTCAATTTCAATGAATTTTTCTGTTTTACAGTCTTCTTCCCTGATAATAACGTCTTGAGCAACGTCAACCAGCCTTCTTGTAAGGTATCCCGAGTCAGCTGTTTTAAGCGCTGTATCTACAAGACCTTTTCTTGCACCGTAACTGGAAATAATGTACTCTGTTACGCTTAATCCTTCTTTAAAGTTTGATTTAATCGGAAGATCGATGATTTGCCCCTGCGCATCTGCCATCAATCCACGCATTCCGACTAACTGGCTTACCTGAGAAAGGTTACCTCTAGCACCGGAAAATGCCATCATATAAACAGGGTTTGTTCTACTGAAATTTTCTACCACACTGTTTGTTAATTTTTCTGTTGTTTCGCTCCAGGTATCGATTACTTTTGTGTATCTTTCAACTTCGGTAATTTCACCTTTCAAATAACGATAAGTTGCTCTGTCGATTTCATCTTCAGCATTCTTAATAAGTTGTTTTTTAGCTTCCGGAATTGTCAAATCTTCGATTGAAATTGTTGTACCTGCCTGGGTTGCAAATTTAAAACCAAGATTTTTTAATTGATCTGCCAAAAAAGCTGTCTTAGAAGTGCCATAATCCAAATATATTTGAGAAAACAAATTATTTAAAGCTTTTTTATCCATAACTTTATTTATAAAATCAAGTGATTTTTTTTGATTTTTAGAAAGAATTGTACTCATTGTTTTATATTTTCCTCTTATGAATTATTGATCAGTTTCCCTAATAATGCCATTCTGAACTTTTTAGCCCGAACAATTCGGTTAAGTTTGCTTTTGAATAGATTTTTCGCTTCGCTAAGAATGGCAAAAGAAAGCGAAGAAACTAATAAAGCTATATTATGAGGTTAAAACTGCAGTTCTTACCGTTTGATTAAATATAATTCTTCCGGGAGATGTTATGATTTTTTCACCGGATTCATCTCTTACACAGATTTTTGAGTGTAATTTAATCACTCCTGCGTCAAGAGCTGTTATAGCATCTTCAAAATTAAGGAAGGATCTTTGCACATCTTCTTCCGTTAAGTTTGTATCAAGTGTTAAATAATAAATACCAAGAATCATATCCTGTGTTGGAGTAATACAAGGCTTTCCTGTTGCCGGCAACAGAACGTTATTGGCAGAAAGCATAAGCATTCTTGCTTCTGTTTGCGCTTCGATGGAAAGCGGTACGTGTACAGCCATTTGGTCACCGTCAAAGTCAGCGTTGAATGCTGCGCAAACTAACGGATGTAATTGAATAGCTCTTCCTTCTACAAGAACAGGTTCAAATGCTTGAATACCTAATCTGTGCAGTGTAGGAGCACGGTTTAACATCACCGGGTGTCCTTCAATTACTTCTTCCAACACGTCCCAAACAACGTTTTCGGAACGTTCTATTTTCTTTTTAGCTGATTTAATATTTTGAACAATGCCTCTTTCAATGAGTTTGTTTACAACGAAAGGCTTGAATAGCTCAACAGCCATTTCTTTCGGCAAACCGCACTGATGAAGTTTAAGCTGTGGACCGACTACGATAACGCTTCTTCCTGAATAATCAACCCTTTTTCCTAAAAGGTTCTGTCTGAAACGACCTTGCTTACCTTCAATAATGTTGCTTAAGGATTTAAGAGGTCTATTATTAGGACCTATTACGGTTCTTCCTCTTCTACCGTTATCGATTAAAGCGTCTACTGCTTCTTGAAGCATTCTTTTTTCGTTTCTGATAATAATTTCGGGAGCGCCCATTTCTATTAATCTTATTAGACGGTTATTTCTGTTAATAACCCTTCTATATAAGTCATTTAAGTCGCTGGTAGCGAATCTTCCGCCATCAAGCTGAACCATTGGTCTTAAATCAGGAGGTGTTACAGGTAAAACATCCATAATCATCCATGTAGGATCTGTATTACTGGAAGTTAAAGATTCTACCAGACGGAGTCTTTTTATAATTTTTGAACGTTTTTGTACTGAACCGCCTGCGTTTGAAAGTTCTTCTCTCAATTCTTCAATCATATCGGAAATACTTATTTCAGCGAGTAATTCTTTTATGGCTTCAGCACCGATTCCGACTTTTAAAGTCGTTGTTTCATGCTCATTGACATAATTTTCATATTCTTCTTCGGATAAAAGCTGAGTTTTTTTGTATTCAGAATCCCCCGGATTAAGAACAATATAATTATTAAAGTAAATTACCTGCTCTAAATCTCTTAGGGTCATATCCAACAATAAACCAAGATAACTTGGAATACCTTTCAGGAACCAAATATGTGAAACAGGCGCCGCAAGTTTAATATGCCCCATTCTGTGGCGTCTAACTTTGCTGTCTGTAACTTCTACTCCGCATCTTTCGCAGATAATGCCTTTATGGCGGACTCTTTTGTATTTACCGCAATAACATTCCCAGTCTTTAGACGGTCCAAAAGTTCTTTCACAGAACAAACCGTCTCTTTCCGGCTTTAATGTACGATAATTGATAGTTTCAGGCTTTGTAACTTCGCCGAAAGACCATTTTAAAATTCTTTCCGGTGATGCTATGCCTATTCTTATATAATCAAAATAATCAATACTGGTAGACAATGTTTTTCTCCCTTGATCTATTGTATGTATATCACTATATTACTTAATCTGAGACACTTCCGGGTGTTTGAAAGAAATTAATATTAAGTAATTCTGAATCTATATCGCTGAGTGTTCTTTTGGGAACGGCTCTTTTCATTTCGTCAGTATCACTCATAAGGTCAACTTCGAATCCACCGCGTTTGGCTACTGTAATATCAAGACCGATACTTTGAAGTTCGCGAACCAATACTTTAAATGATTCTGGAATACCCGGTCTTTGTAGATTTTCACCTTTTACAATGGCTTCATAAGCCCTACTTCTTCCATTAACGTCATCAGATTTGATTGTTAACATTTCTTGAAGTGTATAAGCAGCACCGTATGCTTCTAATGCCCATACTTCCATCTCTCCGAAACGTTGTCCGCCAAATTGAGCTTTACCACCGAGCGGTTGTTGCGTTACAAGACTGTATGGTCCTGTACTTCTTGCGTGAATCTTGTCATCTACAAGGTGAACAAGTTTCAATATATATGCAAGACCGACAGAAACAGGGTTATCAAATGGTTCTCCCGTTCTTCCGTCGTAAAGCAATACTTTACCGTTTGGATTTACCCAATCATACCCGTTTTTATCTATTCCTTTTTGAACTTCCGTAGATGTTGCAATAAGAGAAGCCTCTGTAATACCGCATCTTTCATCAAAAGCAGGAACTTCATAGTAATTTCCTGTCAGATAAGCTGCAAGTCCCAAAAGGGTTTCATAAGTTTGTCCTACGTTCATCCTACTAGGTACGCCAAGTGGATTGAGGACTATATCAACTGCTGTACCGTCAGGTAGGAAAGGCATGTCTTCTTTAGGAAGAATTTTGGAAATAATACCTTTGTTTCCGTGTCTTCCTGCCATTTTATCGCCTACTCTGATTTTACGTTTTTGTGCAATATAAACTCTAATAACAGTGTTAGCACCCGGTGGAAGCTCATCGCCTTTTTCTCTGTCGAATACTTTTACGTCAACGACTCTTCCGCCCTCACCGTGAGGTACTCTTAAACTGTTATCTTTTACATCTCTTGCTTTTTCGGCAAAAATAGCTCTTAAAAGCTTTTCTTCCGGCGGATGCTCGGACTCGCCTTTAGGTGTGATTTTGCCTACTAAAATGTCATCAGCTTGAACCATAGCTCCGACACGCACGATACCTCTTTCATCAAGGTGTCTTAAGCTGTCTTCGCTAACGTTAGGAATTTCTCTTGTAATTTCTTCAGGTCCTAACTTTGTTGTTCTTGCATCAATTTCAAGTTTTTCGATGTGAATACTTGTATAAACATCGTCATGAGATAACCTGTCGCTTATCAGGATAGCATCTTCATAGTTGTAGCCTTCCCAAGGCATAAATGCGACAAGCACGTTTTTACCCAGAGAAAGTTCTCCGCCATCTGTTGAAGCTCCATCTGCAAGAGGAGTACCTTTTTTGACAGGCATTCCTGCTGACACAATCGGTTTCTGATTAAGACATGTGTCCTGGTTGCTTCTTACAAACTTCATCAACTGATATTTATGAATTTTTCCGAAATTGTCTTTTATTCTTACTTCATCGCTGGTCACATAATCAACGACACCTTCATGTTCAGAAAGAACTACCATTCCTGAATCACAAGCGGCTCTTTTTTCAAGCCCTGTACCAACAACCGGTCTTTGTGCTTTATAAAGAGGAACTGCCTGACGTTGCATGTTTGAACCCATCAAAGCTCTGTTAGCATCGTTGTGTTCAACAAACGGTATCAAGGATGTACCTACAGATATAATCTGAATTGGGGAAACACCGACATAGTCAACTTTAATTGACTCGCCCATTGTAAATTCACTTCTGTAACGAACAGGAACCATATCTGTTGCGATTGTACCATCTTCTTTTATAGGAATATCGCCGGGCGCAACACGGGAGGTTTCTTCTTCGTCCGCACTCAAGTAGTTGATTTCATCTGTAACTATTCCGTCTTTTACGACATAATAAGGTGTTTCAATGAAACCGTACTCGTTAACTCTTGCATAAGTTGCCAAACTTCCGATAAGCCCGGCGTTCGGGCCTTCAGGTGTTTCTACAGGACAGATTCTTCCGTAATGTGAAGGGTGAATATCCCTTACGGCAAAGCCTGCTCTCTCCCTAGCCAAACCACCCGGTCCAAGAGCTGATAATCTTCTTTTATGTGTTAATTCCGCTAACGGGTTTGTCTGGTCCATAAACTGAGATAACTGTGATGAACCGAAAAATTCCTTAATAGCAGCAATTAAAGGTTTTGTATTTAATAAATTAAGAGGAGTTAAAGTTTCAGCATCCTGAAGTGTCATTCTCTCTCTTACAATTCTTTCAAGCCTTGTAAGACCGATTCTGAACTGATTCTGTAACAATTCTCCAACTGATCTGATACGTCTGTTGCCTAAATGGTCAATATCATCGACTACACCTTCATCATATGTAAGGTTTACGAGGTATTCTATTGAAGCAACAATATCCTGAACAGTTAATGTTCTTTGTGTTTCGGCAAGATTAAGTCCAAGTTTTTTGTTTAACTTATAACGACCAACTTTACCGAGATCATATCTCTTATCATCAAAGAATCTGCTTTCTATGATTGACTTTCCGCCGCTTGCGCTTGCAGGATCACCCGGTCTTAATTTTTTGTAAACTTCAATTAAAGCTTCATCATTTGTATTGGTAGTATCTTTATCCATAGTTTTCTTCAAGAAATCACTATGTCTAAATACTGAATCCATATCATTTATTCCTATGCCGAGAGCTTTAAGGAATGTGGTAGCCAGAATTTTTCTGTTTTTATCAATTTTTACATATATAACATCATTAATATCAGTTTCAATTTTTAGCCATGCTCCTCTGTTAGGAATCAAAGTCGCATTATATATACGTTTTCCGGTTGTTGCAATTTCTCTTTTGTAATAAATACCGGGGGATCTTACTATTTGGCTGACGATTACTCTTTCTGCACCGTTAATAATAAAAGTACCTCTGTCAGTCATCATTGGAATATCACCAATATAGACTTCCTGTTCTTTTATTTCACCGGTATCTCTGTTTACAAGCCTCATCATAATTCTTAGCTGTTTTGTATAGCTTGCATCATGAATTCTTGCTTCTTCAACAGTATATTTTGGATTATCGAATGTGTAATTCGGTAAAAAATGTAATTCTAATCTGCCCGTATAATCTTTTATAGGAGAAAAAGACAAAAGTTCTTCTTTTAATCCTTCTTTCAAAAACCATTCAAAAGATTTTTTCTGTATCTCTGTCAAATCAGGCATTTGATCCAGACTGGAAGCTTTCATTCCGTCTGGTATAACGCGTTCAACATACTTAATTGCCATTATTAACCTCGCCTAATATGTGTGTTGCACCCATAATAATTATTTAAATTATAAAAATTTAATTATTATTCCTATACATTATTATATTTTTCCTATAATATCGTATAGCAAAAAATATGATAGTCAAGAACTCAGGTTTTATATCGGCTTTCTTATATTTTTGACTTCAGCTTTCAAAAAATTTGCGGTCTTTTGTTGTTATTAATCGACCTTTTTAAGAAAACGAATTCAAGCCGTATGTCCTAAGTTCTTAACTAAAATTTATTTTGTTTTATTTTTTATATCTATTTCCAAAATAAATTATCTTTGCCCTTCATTCAAATTGTAACTTTATACAATAATGTATTCAAATTGAATGAGTTAATAAAAATAAAAATTTGTCATTTCCATTTTTGTTTTAACTCCTGCTATCGCAGTTGAAAAAGGCTCGGACTATTTAACGGAAACTGTAGCTCCCACTGCTTCGAGTTTAGCTTTGATTTCAGCAGCTTCTTCTTTTTTAACGCCTTCTTTAACAGGTTTTGGAGCTGAATCAACAAGATCTTTTGCTTCTTTTAAGCCAAGACCGGTTATTGTTCTAACTTCTTTAAGAACGTTAATTTTGTTAGCGCCTGCGCTTTCAAGAATTACATTGAATTCTGTAACTTCTTCAACAGCTTCAGCAGGTGCAGCAGCAACTGCAACAGCAGCTACAGGAGCAGCAGCTGAAACGCCGAATTTTTCTTCCATTAATTTTACTAATTCGGAAGCTTCTAATAATGTTAAACCTTCTATTTTTTCTAAAATTTCTGCTACTACGCTCATTTTGTTCTCCTTTTTTCTATTACTATTACTTAACTTCATTACTTTTATTTATGCTGACTTAATTCCTCTGCCTTTTGCAAAGGATGACAGGGTGATTAACCTTGTGCTTCTT